>NZ_JBWLUT010000170.1:0-2726 GCF_056504575.1 Blautia sp. CGZ-1-C1 | reverse complement strand
GATCTCTTGGCAATCTCCGCAGCACCTTTCTCATCGATCTCCACTCCCAGAACCTGCGCTGAACGGATAATGATCGTCTGTAATTCCTCATGCGTATAAAATTCCAGATGGTGCATCACACCAAAACGATCACGAAGCGGTGCAGAAAGAAGTCCTGCTCTCGTAGTTGCCCCTACCAGAGTAAACTTAGGCAGATCCAGACGAATCGACCTGGCTGAGGCACCCTTACCAATCATAATATCAATCGCATAATCCTCCATCGCAGGATAAAGCACCTCTTCCACCTGTCTGTTCAGACGATGGATTTCATCGACAAACAGAATATCTCCCTCCTGCAGATTATTCAAAATCGCCGCCATCTCCCCCGGTTTCTCAATCGCAGGACCGGAAGTCACCTTCATATGAACTCCCATTTCATTGGCAATGATACCGGAAAGCGTCGTCTTACCAAGCCCCGGAGGACCATAAAACAACACATGATCCAACGCATCATGCCTCTGCTTGGCAGCCTCTATATATACTTTCAAAGTATTCTTAGTCTTCTCCTGACCAATATAATCATCCAGAGTCTGCGGACGAAGATTCCCCTCAAGCGAAAAATCCTCCTCCGTCACATCTGTAGTTATAATACGTTTCTCCATTTAATACTGCTCCTGACCTTTCAACAATCACTTAAAAATTCTTCAACGCAGCCTTCAGCAGTCCTTCCACATCATCCGGTGCCACATCCGTAACCTTACGCACAGCGCGAAGTGCATCTGTACTGCTGTAACCCAGCGCAACCAGCGCCTCCACAGCTTCCTGTCTGCCATCCGAAATCTCTCCAAGTCCCGCAACAGCCTTCTCCTGCTCATGAGCCAGCTTCAGTTCAAAAGCATCCTCCAGCTTCATCTTATCCTTCAACTCAAGAATCAATTTCTGAGCTGTCTTCTTACCAATTCCAGGAGCCTTAGACAAAGTCTTCACATCATCCGAAAGAATCGCAAATCTCAATTCATCCGCAGTAATTCCCGCCAGAACTCCAACAGCCGCCTTCGGACCTACTCCGTTCACGCCCAGAAGCAGCTTAAACATCTGCAAATCATCCTTAGACCTGAAACCATACAACTGCATGGCATCCTCTCTCACATTAAAATAAGTATGAATCTTCACTTCCTCTCCCATATGAATCTGCGAAAGATCCGTACCCGTCATATATATCTCATATCCGATCCCCCCTGCCTCAACAATGACAGAATTCTCGGTCATATCCACCGCCGTTCCACGAACAAATGCAATCATAATGCTTCCTCCGTTTCCATCTTCATCACTTCTGAACCATCATAACACATCCCCTACCAGAACGCAAACATATATTCGAATTCCTGAAATAAATTTATTTAGTTTTTTCTAGTACAGCGCAGGACATTATTTAAAAAGAACTGCCATAGTTTCCCATAGCAGTTCTCTCCATAATCACTGAATAATATGTCTCGGGCAAGCCTCTTTGCAGGCTCCGCAGTTTGTACACTTACTGTAATCTATATGTGCACAGAAATTATCAACCGTAATTGCCCCATTCGGACAAGTCTTCTCACACTTCTTACATCCGATACATCCCACCTCACAGGCAGAAGTAACAGCCTTACCTTTTGCATGAGAACTACACTGTACAAATGTAGTCTGATCATAAGGAACAAGCTCGATCAGATGTTTCGGACATTTCGCAACGCACTTACCGCACGCCTTACATGCCTCTTTGTCAACCACAGCCACACCGTTCACTACATCAATCGCACCAAACGGACAGGCCTTCACGCAGCTTCCGAATCCAAGACATCCAAATGCACATGCCTTCGCTCCGCCACCAGGAATGAATGCCATCATTTCGCAATCTTCCACGCCTGTGTACTCATAATTATCTTTTGTCTTCTCACAGGTGCCTGCACATTTCACATATGCAACCTGACGGGCTGTCTCAACAACTTCCTGTCCCATGATTGCTGCGATCACTTTGCCGACAGGCTCACCACCTACAGGACATCCGTTTACAGGTGCCTCACCCTTTGCGATTGCTGCTGCCAGACCATCACAGCCAGGATAACCACAGCCACCACAGTTATTTCCAGGAAGAGCCTCACGTACGGCTACTTCTTTCTCATCTACTTCCACAGCAAATTTATTACCGGCCACTCCAAGGAAAATACCGATAAAAAGGCCTACTGCCGCAACCAGTACAGTTGCCGCGATAATTGCTCCTATATTCATACCAGTCCCCTCCTTAAATCAGTCCTGAAAATCCGAAGAAGGCAATTGCCATCAGTCCGGCTGTCAGCAGAACTGTAGGGAATCCCTGGAAGGATTTTGGAATGTCATTGTATGCGATTTTCTCACGGATACCAGCCATCAGCACGATAGAAATCGTAAAGCCGACTGCTGTTGCAAATCCGTTAACTGTTCCCTGAAGGATATTGTATCCTTTCTGTACGTTTGTAAGGGCAACACCGAGAACAGCACAGTTTGTTGTGATCAGAGGAAGATACACACCAAGTGCCTGATACAGAGAAGGCATTGCTTTCTTAAGGAACATCTCTACAAACTGTACCAGTGCAGCAATCAGAAGGATAAATACGATTGTCTGCAGATAAGTCAGGTTTGTAGGAACCAGAATAGCATTATAAATGATACCTGTCACAAAAGATGACAGTGTGATAACGAAAATGATCGCGCCGCCCATACCGGCTGCT
>NZ_JBWLUT010000169.1:0-14065 GCF_056504575.1 Blautia sp. CGZ-1-C1 | reverse complement strand
TCAATGTAATTGTCTCTTTTCTGTTTATTTATTTAAATCCAATCTCAAAAGGCTGTCCAACTGCTCATCACTGAGCTCATATCCATAATAATCTTTATAGAAATCGCTGATTTCTGTTCTGATATCATAATCAGAAAAGATTTCCGGCTGTACAATGGATGCTGTCCATTTCATATAAAGTGGTTTTTCAAATGCATTTGGCGGAGCCCAGCGGTATAATCCACATGGAACTTTATAAACCTTATGATTTTTAACAGCACTCACGTTACTCCAATCCTGTCCTTCCAGTTTGTTCTCATAGAAATCTTCCGGAGTTACATCATCGAAATTACTGATAAAAATAATCTCCGGATCATATTCTAGGATTGTTTCCATTGAAGGTTCTGTAATGTCTTCAGGAAGTGTGAAATTCTGTCCACCTTCAAGTGTTGTAATATAAGTATTAATCCCACCTGTATAGCAGGTCATCTCATGTACATTCTGGAAATGAAGAACTCTTGGCATTTCATCCTCTGATAAAGCAGCAACCTCATCTGCCTTGCTGTTAAAATAATCCATAGTTTCATCATACCAGTCTGTTACCTGTTTTGCACGATCCTCACAGTTTAATGCATCTCCCAGCATAGTAACCAGACTTTTCAGGCCGTCCATATCTTTTGCAGAAGACACAAGTACACATGGAATTCCCAATGCCTTTAACTGCTCTGCCTGGTCAGTCTCTGAATCCCAGTTCAGTACTAAATCCACATCTGCATCTGCAAGAGCTTCTACATTTACTGAAAAGTCATCATTTACCATTGTAGTATCTACATCTTCCAGTTCCGGAGCCAGATCTTTCAAAATAGACATTTCCCATCCTGAATATGCTGCCGGTGGAATAGATACCATATTCTCTGCATTTCCCTGTAATGCATAAACCATATTTGGCAGAACCATTGCTGGAACTGCAATTCTCTTCGGATGTGCAGGCACTTCTACTTCTGCTCCGGTGGCGTCTACAACTGTTCTGGTTTCCTCCTCTCCAGATGTTTTGTCAGCTGCAAATACGCTGATTCCTGTAAGCGAGGAAACAGCTACTGCTGTCGACAGTAATATGGCAAGAAACTTTGATCTTTTTTTCATTCCTTATCTCCTTATCTGTAAAATAAAAAAGCACCCTTTTCATCACAAAAAAGGGCGCAAAAAACTTATCTGCAACTCACCCTTTTTAATGACTCGTTAAATCGGGGTTCCGGCAAAATATCCAAGTATCCTGGCTTGACTTCTTCACATTCATATACTTCCCGGAAATCCCAGTGTATTTTTATGAATGCTCCATCCTACAGTGGCGGCACCGCTCCGGCATTTGACCGGATTCCATAAAATATTCTGCTTTAATTGTCTGTTCTACTATATCATGCAGATTAATCGATTACAAGAAACATTTCTTACTTTAATTTAATATAATTTCTATTGCCAGCAATCAATTTTTCTGATAGCATAATTCACAGAAAGGAAGTTTTTATCTATGACATTGCAAAATCTGAAATATATGCTGGAAATTTCCAACAGTCATTCATTTTCTAAAGCAGCAAAAAATCTCTTTGTTTCTCAGTCTACACTTTCTGCTGCTGTAAAAGAGCTGGAATCTGATCTGGGTATTACTATTTTTAAACGGACAAATCGTGGCGTTTCCCTTACCTACGATGGAGAAGACTTTATTAAATATGCCAAAGAAATTGTAGAACAGTCTCAGTATCTTGAGCAACGCTACCATGCAAGGAAATCGCTGCCTATGCGTTTTTCAGTATCCTGTCAGCATCTTCCATCTGCAGTGCGGGCCTTTACCAGCTTTTTAGCAGAAATTAACTCTCCAACCTATGATATTGCAATCCGCGAATGCGATACTAATTCAGTTATCCACGACGTAGCAGGAAGAAAAAGTGAACTGGGAGTTGTAGCAATACACGAACCTCATATGCGCAGCATGCAGACTTTGTTTTCTTCTTATGATATTGAATTTCATGAAATCAAAAGTGTCAAAAATTATGTGTTTCTCCGTTTTGGTCATCCACTGGCTTCTCTTCCTGTCCTTTCTATAAAGGATCTGGAAAAATATCCTTTCGTTACTTACGACCAGGAATTGGAAACTTCCCATTTCTCAGAAGAACCGCTGTTTTACAAGCTTTTAAATAAAAATGTCCATGTCAGTGACCGCTGCACAAAGATTGCTCTTGTTCGAAAAACAGACTGTTTCAGTATTGGTCCGGATCTTCCTAACAGTAACGCAGATGCATTTCATAAGGGTATGGGAAATATTATCGCAAAGTCTCTGGAAAATGATATCGGACTGCTTCATATTGGTTACCTGACTATTGCCCAAATACCTTTAAGCAGTCTTGGTCAGTTATATCTGGAATATCTCTCAAAGGATATTGATACTCTGGAAATTCTTGGCACATCCTGTTGCTGATTTCTCAGTTTGTCACTAATCAGATTTGCTCCCAAACACTTCCGGGGTCCACTTCCGCACTTCCGGGGTCTGACCCTGCGAAGTACACAAATTGGAAGAGCGTGGAAAGAATCTTATAAAAGTAGACCGTTATTTTGCATCCAGCAAGATCTGCAGTGTATGCGGACATAAGAAAAAGGAACTGGCATTGTCGGATAGAGAGTATGTCTGTGAGTGTGGAAACCGGATGGACCGGGATGTGAATGCGGCAGTCAATATCCGGGAAGAAGGAAAAAGACTTTATAAAGAATGTGCCTGACGGCACAGAAAAAGATCCGTATCCGGATAAAAAATAAAACCGCGGGACACGCGGGGATAGCCTGTTTTAGCTTTGCCCTAAAGGGCAATCGAGCAGGAAGCCCCCACTTCAAAATCGTAAGATTTAAGTGGTGGGAGCATGTCACAGATAAGGATAACCAGGAAACGCAGAAAGAGAGCTGAAAAGTTTTCGCAGATCTGTAATATTTTCTTATTTTTTATAATATCTTCCTCTCCTTGTTTGAAAGCCTTGTTAAAAAACTTTTCATCAAGTATACTTTTAATCAGTCAAGAAAATGACAGCGTAAAACAATCTGAAATGAAAAATGCCGGCAGATTTCAATTGAAAAAGTATGATGAAAAGGAGAAGAGAAATGAAAAACAAATTGTATAAAGTACTTCTTGGGGTATCGGTGCTTGCAATGGCTGCATGTAGTCCGGCAGTGGGAATTATGGCAGCGGATAATGGAACGCAGACAGAGACGCAGGAAACAGAAAATATTACAATTGAAGCAGTCGGTGCATTGAATTTTTCAGAAACCAGAACAAATCAGGGAAACTACATTAAAGCAGTTCGAATTGAATATTCCGGTGAAGTAGATGCTTCGGCAGTGGATTATACTTCATATCTTGTAAAAGGATATAATGTAGTTGGAACCTATGTAAATAATACAGGAGAATGGGGAGACTGCGGAACATCAGGAAAATATGTTTTTGTTCTTATAGAAGAACCAATTAATACAGAAACTGCCATGTATAAAACACATACGAATTACGGTGGAATGGATTATTATACACCACCGACTTTATATATCAGTCAGTTATCTGACATTAAGGTAAATGAAGAGGGAAAACTGGATGAAGAAGGTAATGTAACTATTGCTGGTTTTGGAATGGAATCTTCAGAACAGTATAATCTGATAGCTGATGAGTTTCAGGCTGACCAATATACAATGCAGGTAGATGGAGAAGATTATTCTATTATGTATCGCCTGTTTGTTCCGGACGGTTATGAGAACGGTGGAGCAGATTTGGCTTCCCTTCCTATGGTTATTTATTATCATGGTGGTGGAGAAGGCGGAGATAATAATATTATGCCAATTTTAGACAGCCGTTCTGCACAGAACTTTGCCACAGATGAATGGCAGTCGGAACATCCATGTTTTGTTCTGGTACCGCAAAATCCAATTAAACATGGCGGCGAGGAACCTTTTATGACAGCAGCAGTGCAACTGATTCAGCAGGTGATGGGAGAATATAATGTAGATCAGAAACGGATATATACAATGGGAACATCAGCCGGAACGAAAAGTGCGGTAGCAACAGATATTGCTATGCCAGATCAGATTGCAGGAACATTGCTTGCCTCTGCCGCAATGTTTGAATATACACAAGAAGAACATGAAGCAATAAAAGATATTCCTACCTGGCTTATTACAGCGGCAGATGAGATTCCAAGAAGACTTGACGCAAGTGAAGCTTTTGTTGATACGGCGTCTTCTATTGGAAGAGAGGCTGCGGCAAATGTGGGAGATGAGGCATGGAATGGATACCTGACAGGATATGAAGCAGAGCAGCTTGCAGAGGAACAGATTGAACTTGCAGAGCAAATGGGAACAAATCTTCTGTATACTCATTATCAGGTAAATACAATAGAACCAGATTGTCATTTGAATTATCTTCATGCATATAATAATACGGCAATTTTGGAATGGTTGTTTGATCAGAGTAAATAAAAAATAAGTAAAAAGTCTGCGTTTTCTCAAAAAGTAATTTTGGGGAACGCAACTTTTTTATATACAAAAAAATGGAGGCAGATAATGAAAAGGGTAAAAACTATATGGAAAGTGTTTTTGGCAATCATTATAATTATAATGGGAATGTTAATTTTAATTCCTGTTTCTGCAAAGAATTCTAAACCTCTACGATGCCTTATTTTTTATTCAAATGTAAAAGGGGTAAATAGTCTGATTGCTCAGGCTGCCCAGAAAATGGAGACAGAGTTGGATGGAGACGATGATATATGGCTTAGTGTTTATGAACTTGGAGAAGAATCATATAGCTCCTTTGAAACAAAAGCAGACATTGCGATAGAATTAGATGCAGATGTATTGATTTTAAGCGGGTCAGCGATAGAAAGAGAAACTGATTTTCAAAAATTGGAAGAAAATCAAATTAAATTGATTCTGGTGGATGGGGATATGAAAGAAAGCTGGACGTTGTGCCTATGTAGGGACAGATAATCAAAAAGCAGGTCAGCAGGGAGCAGATTTGCTGGAAAAACGCTTTGAAGACTGTGCAATAGGAATCTTGTCTTCATCAGTTAACCAGGAGAATCTTAATAAAAGCAGAGAAGAAAGAAGAGAAGGTTTTGGGAAAAGGATAGAAATGTTATATAGTGATTTCGGAGAAAACATGAAAATAGATACAGAGCTTCAGTGTTCTCTAAATAGTGAAAAAGCAGTTGAGTCTATCAAAGATATGATACAAACACATCCTGAAATAAATGTGCTCTTTTGCTTGGATTCTGCGTCAGGGATTGCAGCTGCAAGAGCTGTTAAAGATATGGGAAAAAAAGAAGAAATTTATATTATCTGTTTTGACATGACTACACAGGTAGAAAAAGAAATAGAAGAAGGTGGAATCGACGCAGTGTTGGTTCAAAATGTAGATGAGTGTGCGAAAGGCTGTATAAAAATTTTAAGAGAATTCTGTCAGAATCTCAGATAGTGTAAAAGATAGACAGGATATGTTTGAATGTAATATTATTACAGTGGATTGAGGGTAATATGAAAAAAAAGAGACAAAAGTATTATTCGATTCGTAAACGATTTTGGAATTCTTATGTGAGTTTTGCATTGGGATTAATTTTAACTTTTATAGTAGGGCAGGGATTACTTCAGTTTTTTGCATTTTATGCGGATAAAACACTCAATACACAGGAAGATTTTTCTACTTGCTTGGAAACAGTTGAATGAACTGGATGGGGTTTTGTATGTATTGGAGCAGACTCCTACGGAGGAATTCTGGAAAAATGGAGAGACAATTTCTGAACATTTGGTTTTACAGGCGGAGAGTATTGACAGGGAAATTAAAAAACCAAGAAGTAGAGATTTATATGTTTTAACATGGAATTTATGTGAAGAAATACGGAAAGGAAAAGAGAATACAAACAAAGAACTGACGGCTGAATGCATTTATAAGGCACAAGATAAAATAAATATTTTAATGGAACTCTATAATGGATTTTCCGATGAAATGGAAAAATATATTAAAAAACATAAAGAAAAACAATTTACAGTTCGTTTAAATGCAAGCCTGGGAATCTTTCTGGTGGATTTAATTCTTGCAGGTTTGTTTATACTTCAGGGAAAAAATTTAGCCAATTATGTGATGCATCCGGTAATTACACTGACATCTCAGGTAAAAGAAATCATTGCAGGAAATAAACAGATAAAAATGCAATATATCAATTATCCTGCGGATGAACTGGGAATTCTTAATAATGCATTTTGTGAAATGGTAGATAAAAATCAAAAGCAGATGCGTCAGCTAAAAGAGCAGGGAGAGATGGAAATAAAACTGGAACGTACAAGGTTAAGCCTTTTGCAATCGAGAGTAAATCCACATTTTATGTTTAATATTTTGAACATTATTGCCGGACTTGCAGTGGAGGAAGAAGCATACAGAACAAGAAAGTTTACAATTAAAACAGCCAGTTATTTTCGATATTCGCTGGATAGTCTGGATAAGATTGTAAAATTAGAAAATGAGATAAAAAATGTTCAGTTATACCTGGAAATTCAAAAAGAACGGTTTGGAGAAAAAGTTGAATGGGAAATATCTATGCAGGATGAATGTGGAAAACTGGAAGTTCCGGCTATGATTTTGCAACCTTTATGTGAAAATTCAATTGTGCATGGAATGTCAGCGATTTTGAAAAGGGTTCATATATTAGTATCTGCCAGAGTAGAAAATGAATATTTATTTTTAAGTGTTTCAGATGACGGTGAAGGAATTTCAGAGGAAACGATAAATAACATAAATCAGAAAATGAGACAACACAAAAAATGTGGAGAAGAAGGGATTGGAATAAAAAATACATTTGAAAGATTACAGATGTTTTGTAATGGAAAGGCAGATTTTGCTATAGAAAGTGTACCGATGGAATATACAATTGTTACATTTATCATACCTTTAAAAGACCAGTTTGATAAAATGTGTAAGAAGGAAGTGGAATCAGAATGAAGGTAGTGCTTGCTGATGATGAATTGATAGCTTTGAAAATGCTTCGAAAGCTAATCGACTGGGAAGGATTGGGATTAAGATACTGTGGATGCGCTCTGGACGGGGTAGAATTATATCAGTTAATTCTGAAGAAAAAACCAGATCTTGTTATTACAGATATTATGATGCCGGGAATGGATGGACTGAAGACTATTACAAAGATACAGGCAACAGGATTGAACATTCGGTTTTTAATTATCAGTGCATATGCAAATTTTTCATATGCCAGAGAAGCCATGCGCCTGGGGGTAAAAGATTTTCTGGAAAAACCCATTGATGAGGATGAACTAAATAAAGCATTGTACCGTATTGCATATGAAGAGGAAAAAATAGAAAACAAAGAGATAGAAAAAATAAATGATAATAAAAAGAACGAGGAAAAGGAAGTTTCCGGAATTATTCAATCCGCAAAAAAATATATAGATGAACATTTTTCCGAAAAACTGACGTTGGAAGAAGTAGCTGAATATGTTTATTTAAGCCCTAATTATCTCTCGAGTTTATTTCGAAGAGAAATGAATATGAACTTTGTGGAATATATAACTGATGTTCGGATGCGTCAGGCAGAAAAATTTCTGGCAGATGCACGCCTGTCTATTTCAGATATTGCACGGATGACTGGATACAGAGATGCAGGATATTTTTGTAATGTATTTATAAGAAAATATGGAATGTCTCCTTCTTTGTGGAGGAAAAGAAATAAGGGTATATAAATAAAAAATCGCTGTAAGAATATACTGATTTTTTACTTTTGTGAACTTCCATAATAAAGTGCAACTCAAGTGAATCATACGGATTGAGAATGCCCTGAAATGCCAGGGTCTGACTCTGCGAAGTACTGGATTGACACTTGAAGCCGGTTTGAGAACCGTGTATATTTGTAGGGGCCTAAAACCTCAAAATGAAAAAGAACATCTTCCCGGTGTTCTTTTTCCATATTATTCAGAATTATGATACAATACAATCAGAAATTACCGCGAGGAGAAAATTTATGAAGAAGAGCAAAAAACTGGCTAAAATATCTACAGCGGTTATAGGAATATACCTGCTTTTTCTAGTTGTGATAGGTGTAAAAACCGCTCTCCTATGCCATGATTTTTCTAAAATCGGCATGCTTGGAATATGATCTGTCAGCAAGGGCAAAAAATTTGGATGATTATATCAGCGGTTATGCCATGGTGCCGGGAGCATTTTTTACGCTGCTTGGAAGCAGTTTTGGCGGTGTCATCTTTTTCCTGCTGATGTTCGCAATTGTGTTTGCCTGCGTTGTTCTCCTGGTACATATCGTCATATCCTGTATATTGATCAGGAAAGAAAAACTGCGAACCGATGCGATGCTGAAACTGGTTATGGCTATTGTGGGACTGCTGTTTTCAGTCATTTTGTTAAAAAGTGCGGCTCTTTCCTTCTTGATGGTTGTACCTCTGTTGATGGCCATGGTAGAATATAATTACGCCAAAACGGAAACGGAGGAAAAAGTTTGAGAAAACAGAAGAGAAGGATGCTGGTCCTGCTGCCAGTATTTTTACTGGTATTACTGACAGGATGCGGGAAGCTGGGATCCATTGTGAATGATATTCATGGATCACTGATCGGAAACAACTATACGGTGTATACCTATGACAACTATGGAAACCAGACGTTGAAGACGTCCGGAAAGAAAATCAGTATTACCGGGAATAAAATAGAGACTACCAGCTATGACAGCGACGGAAGGACAGTAACGGGGTATGACTTGTCCTCCGTCATTACAATCACAATTGATGGAAAAGAAATCGAAAGTTGCGGAGATACCTGCGTTTTTGTACAGAAAGGCCTGGAACCGGAAGTAGATTTTTCTTTGGATGAAATTAATAGCAGCGGAAGCAGAGTTACCGGAAACGTAGCCATTGCAAGGGTGCTGAATAAGTACAAGAATGATTTTGGGAAATCGCGGATTGTTGTGATTAAGTCCCAGATGGGACAGCCGATTGCGGCGTTTTCCGGCGACAATGTGTATTGGGAGATTCCAGATGACTTACCGAAAATGACCAAGCTGATGGTCGATGGAAAAGCATTGTACATCCATAGGGCAAATTATCAGATTATCGACAAAGATTTGCTGTGAGTTAACTACAGGTTGAGAATGTCGAGGTCTGACCCTATGAAGTACATAGAAATGGAAGTAAGCCCGAAATTCCGAAAAGAAAAAAAGCATCAGATATATCCAGGAGAAAGATCTCCGGATATGCTGATGCTTGATTTGTTTTTCAGCCCATTTAAAATGGTGCGGATCTGTCAGGAGAATGTGCATGTGGGCTTATCATATAGATGACTTTGGCGAGAAGCAAGTGAGCGGAATACTTATTTTGTGCATAAATAAAGTGACCGTATCTTACTGCAGCAGTGGGATGCTACTTCTTATACCAGAATTTCTTACATTGCACTTTCGTTTTTCCATCTGGGGCATCCGCCATCCTTCCGATTTTGAATCTGTAATTTTTGGTCTTTCCGGCTGGAATGTTTACATTGTAGGTTTTGGTGGGCGTTGCAGTTTCATCCAGTGGTATCTCAAAATACATTGTTACCTTTGTAATGGTATAACTTGAAGTGTTTTGCATACGGGCAGTTATATACAGCTCTCCGGTGTTGGGATTATAATCATATCCCTTGTAGCTGACCTTGAGCTGGCTTAGCTTAGGGGTAGCTGACCGGTACCAGAACGATAAGCATTTTACCTTAGGTGATTTATATGGCTGCTGAGTCATTTTTCCAATATAAACAGTCTTGTTTACTGTTTTTCCGGGATTGATTGTTACACTGAAGGTCTGGGTTATGGTTCCATCCTCCATGATTGGGAGTTCATATTCCATCCTTACTTTTGTAATTGTGTAACTGGAAGTATTTTTCAGATTCAGCTTCAGATATAACTTTGCGGTATCGTTGTCATATTGGAATCCTCTGCAGCTTACTTTAAGCTGTTTGGCAGTTGGCTTGGAAGCAGCCAGTGTCAGCCTTGGAAAAAATGAAAGTACGGCAAGTGCTGTCAGAAAGAAAAATATCAGATAGCTTCTGCGTTTTTTTATAAAGCGGTCCTTCATACTCATAAAATCTCCTCCTCATATGATAATAATAGTTTCAGGCAAATGTTATGACTTTTGGTACACGTAATGCTTTGCCCAAGTTTATTCTATAGTTACCATATAATAGGAAAGAGGAAATTTCTATTAACTAATGGTTAGTATTTTCATTCCGGGCAGAATTTGGCAAATATGAAAAGATGCGCATGATTCTTGACAGAGAGAGATAAATATAAGAAATTAAAACAAGAAACTCCCATTCAGAAAGATAATCTGAGAGGGAGTTTTTGTTTTGAAATCAAAGATAGAAATTACGGTAGCTGTAGAATATATTGTCTTAATAACAGTAAAGTTTCTTCTTTAGGATAAACCATAGGACTTCCAGGCAGCCCAAGGAAGAAATCAGAAAAAGCTTTGCATAGTGAAGTATCAGAAATATGTATATCGCAGGCATATGCACCAAAAACAAAAGAATTTGTGGTATACATATGCAGACCAGTCTGTGAATTTGTATAAATGGACAGGTAATCAGGGATATGTAAAATAGTTGGACGGACGATCAGACAGGTGATAGTGCCATTTTCCAGCTCATTATATAATTTTGTTAATATCAGTTTGATATCTGAAGACTCTAAAGGTGGAACATATGTGGGCGGCAGGTCTTGCAGTACACCGTTTTTGACAAAATCAGCCAGACCTTGTTCTGTAAAAATGGTTAGATAATTATTTTGAATATCACGCAAAACGGAAAAATGCCGTTCTACAAGCTGGAACATTGTATCATAAGGCAGATCCGGAGTCTTCATATATTTTTTTATGAGATCAGGCGTGATATATCGGCTGGGGCATGGCTGGCTCATAAGAATCTGGAGATAATCTGGTCCTGTTCCGGTAATATATTCCTGCAATACATCCAGAATATTAGAACTGCATTGAACCCAGAGCTCACAACTTTGCAACAGCGAAAGGAAATAATTCCGGTAATAAAAAATCAGCTGTTCATTTTTTATCACTTGTGCCACGCTTAAATCATCAGCAATTAAAATAAGGCATTGAGGAGTAATGATATAATGGTTCAGGGGATATATCATAAGAGCCTGTGACGTAAAGGTAAAGGCATAAGGTTTATAATTTCCCCGCGAAGCCAGGCACAGAGGAATTACAGCTCCCAGTCTCTTGATATCTTCATGGCTGGCAACGGACGGTCTGGCATGGTAGGAAGCCTGGAAATAAAGCAATTCATTTACGGAAAAGGTCCGGTTATTCAGCCATAATTCCATAAGTTCCATGGTTAAATTCAAACGTGGAGGAAGAAACAGCTGAAACTGTGCGTTGGGATTATGGGATGACTCATAAATCAGTATGGAGCGAATCAGACTGTGTATGGCATATTCCCCCCGGATGAATTGATCTGAGTCTGGGAAAGTGGAAACCTTTGGTGGAGTTGGCATTTTAAAATCAATCGTAGATAATGAATTTAAAAAATCACATACAGACTGGCGGTTTTCATAGGCTTCTTCTCCTTGTAACTGGATATCGTAGAGTCGAAAGAATTCTTGTCTTTCATCCAGTGGCAGCTTAAAATGTTGTGCCAGTGCCTGTACAGAAGCATAGGGAAGAATGCGCTCATCTGTAAGGGCTTTATGAATAGAAGTCCTTTCAATATTTGACTTTCTGGAAATAAAGGCAATGGATTCTCCACTGCTTTCAATCAAGTTTTTTAAGTAATTACTGAATTTAGACATATCTTTTATCTCCTGATTATAAACACATAAAATAACTAAAAATTTATTATAGTAGTTCCTTTGGCAAAAAACAAGCTGTGACATGATGTGTGCATAACATAGTGGGATTTTTGTCACGCTTTTGTGCCTTCTGATATTTGCAACTTGTCACATATTCTGTCACAGCTTGTTTGCTGAAAAGTACTTTATTAAAATGATATTAGAATATTTGGTGAGTCTTGGCATTGCTGAAAAATGAAGTTTGTAAGAGAGTTTTGAGGTGTATCCCGGAAAGGAGTATATTATGAGCAGGATAAGAAAAAAACTTGTAGTTGCAGTGATAGGAGAATTAGTCCTGACAGTATTGATGCAGTATATTCCTCAGAATATTTATGCGAAATCTGATAAAACGGTAAAGACAGCATTTGAAAATTACGTTAGTGGTACTCTGGTTCCGATGTATGGAGTTCTTCAAACAGATACGGTGGAAAGCACAAAAGATTATGACTGGACTGCAGAGGATTTTAGAGGTCTACTTTCTGCATCAGTTATGGATTTTGACAGTGATGGACAACTGGAACTTTTGACAGTTCAGTTTTCAAATTATGATAGTTATCAGGGAAAAGGTATTCAGGATATGTATCTGGAGATGTATGAATATCAGGATTCAGGAGAAATAGCAGTAAGTGCACAAAAAAATCTGGATATTAATGGATATAGTTATGCAAGTATTGGATACTATCAGACATGTATATTTACATATGAGTATCAGGGTGAAACTTATATTGGAATTGATCATTATACATACGCAAATGGCTCGATTGTAACTTTGTCTGTTCTTGAATATGGAAAAAGTGGTTTTGAGGAAATGATAGTTCCTCATACCAATGAAGTGGTTACGCGGACAACTTTTGATTATATTGGAGGAGCAGGATACCAGATGGCTGGTAACGGGGACATTTATGTACGCTATACGAATAATGAACCCCAAAATCCATTAGATTGCAGCAGATGGGCATGGAAGAAAATGTATGCGGAAGAAACGGATCCGTTACTTACAGAACAGGATAAAGAAGAATACATGGATGCATATAGGATGTTTTTGGAAAAATATGGTCTTAAGGCAGAGGATGAGCGTATTGGAATGTCTGAAAATGGAAAATTTGTTGTCAGAAATGAAACAGATGCTTTTGAAACAGCACCGAATATTTATAATTCCATAGAAGGAAATATTACTTTTCTTTCGGGAATGTATACAGATCAGGGTGCTGATAGTACAGTAAAACTGCTTTTAAAAGAGGATTGTCAAGGGTCACTGGATGAAATGCGTATGAAATAAGGAGTGAAGAAAATGGAAAAGCAGATGAGGATGGGAATGATTTTGTTATGTATTATAGGCGGATTTGGAAGCGTTGCATGCGGCAGTGGGGGACATGATAAAGAATATAAGACTGCAGTGGAGGCATATTCCGAAGAACTGGAAAAAGAAAGAGTTCCATGGATAAATACAGATGGTACAGAAACGAGTATTTCAAACAGAGCTTTTAAGTTTACTCTTCTTGACATAAATCCAGGAAAACTTCCAGATATGATTTTGTTGAAGGATACTGGAAGAAATCTATCGGATGATGGAACATATATTGTGTGCAGTAATAATGGTGAACATGCATTTCAGGCAGCAGAGGTGAAGGAGTTTAAAGGGTATTATCCCAATACGGGAGTTTATGTTTCTATGGCGTATTTTTCTAAAGAAAATGGTACAACGTATTCTTATGGTTCAAATGGTGAAATGTATATTGGAAAAGCAGAAGCATATTATTATCTGCCTGATTATCAGCAAAAAGATGCCGAAGAAATTTCATTCAGTGGAATGAAAACTCCTATTGCTGCCTACTCCGTGCGAGAGGATGGTGGTGAAGATATTTATGACTGGTATGGTTTTTTCAATCTGGAAAATCATGAGGAATATTCAGAACGCGTGCGAGGAGGAGACTGCAGCGTTAGTAAAGAAGAATTTGAAAAGCATCTGGCAGAGTATATAGGAAACACAAAACTGACGGAAGTTTCCAGAGAAGATTTTCATGATAATACAGAAGAAAACAGGAAGAAATATTTTAAATAACAGGAGTAATAGAAAGATTAAGCTATTGTTTCGAATATAGGAAAATGAATTTATAGGAGAAAAATGGAATGTTGAATAAAAATTGGAAAATATTATTATTTATAATTGCATTTATATGCTCACC
>NZ_JBWLUT010000168.1:0-6153 GCF_056504575.1 Blautia sp. CGZ-1-C1 | reverse complement strand
TATGTAATTCCAATTCCGTAAGGACTGCTCCACTTCTCTCCATTTTCATTTTCAAACTCGCCAGTACCCCAGTCAAATGTTTTATGGAATACCGGAGCAGTCTTACTGTTTACAATGTGTATAAAAAAAGCATTTTCTTCCTGTGGATTGTTTTTGATATTATCCGTTTCATTGTAAATATTAAAAAATTCACTGGCACCAAATACCTGCAAATCATGGCTGTTATTTCTCAGATATACATTTTCTACTCCGGAAATACCACCTATCGCATTATTCTGCCCACAAAAGATCACTTTATCATCGGAACCAGTTCCTTTTAATACACTTCTCATATCCTGACAGAAGAAAGCTGTCGTTCCTTTTCCTTCTTTGATTTCAATCGTCTCTGGCGGATCTATCATACCCCAAAATGCGATGTTTCCGTTCGGTGTAATACTTCTGGCTCTTGCATTCTCCACCAGTACTGTCATCCCTTCAGGAGCCACAAAGTCTGCTGCATCTTCCAGATCCTGGACTCTTACAAAACAGTATCCTGTATTTTCTCCTTCGATACTGTTTAACGCATTTGAAAAAGTAGTGTCTTCTACTGTTTTCATGTCCACTTCCGGACGTTCTTCACTCTGCAGGGCATTATTGTACTGTTCCTCTGTTATGTATGCCACTTCAAAAGATCCTTTTACCTGTTTGGCACCTGCCGCGTCTGTCGATACCTCTGATTCTTCTGATGTAAATCCGTCCACTTCCGGTGCTTCTTCCGTACCAAAATCTGATACTTCTTCCCGGATGTCCAGATTTCTGCCGTATCCTCTGCTTCGGCTTCTTCCTCCGTGCCCTGCATCTCTACAGTTTCTTCCCCCGAAGAAAATTCTGCACCCATAACAGCTGCGCTTTCTGCCACAGGTGTTATGCACATAAGTGCTGCCAACAATAATGCGACTTGTTTTTTCTTCATACGTAAAACCCTCCTTTTTCTGGATTTGAGTGTATTAAAAAAAGCACCCTGCAAGATGTAATCGCAGCTTGAACAATTTGCGGGAATGATTTTTTTAATACCTCTGTAATTTTATACACTGCCATCTTCATTTTTGACAGCGTTCAGAATCCCTTCCGGGATATCTTTCAAAAATATTTTACAATAAAACCTCTTCCCCGATTTCATCCAGGAAGCTGTTCATCTCTTCCAGTCCATAAATAATCGCTGCATCGTAACGTACGCGCGGATAAAGTCTCGGCTTCTGACCGATATCCAGAAGCCTTTGTGTATCCGACAGATCAAGAGAAAGGAGAAACGCACACTGCAGCAGTATTTTCCTTGTGGGGATTCGCTGACCGCCAAACAGTTTTCGTGCATAGGATTCTTCCAGATTCAGCTTTCGCACAATGTCTTTCTTTTTCATTCCACGCTCTTCGATTATATGCTCAAGATAAAGCCCTACCTCTACCTTGTTTCCTCGTTCTCTTGCAAAATATGCGGCGCCTTCCTCTTTTATCATTCCCATGATTTCTTCTGTTTCTTTCATTTCTTCTCACACCTCTTTCCTGTTCATATCTCCCTTCTGTCAAAACCCGAGGTTGTATTTTTTTGATCTTTACCACTATCCGTTATCTGATGACTGATCCATAATTTAAAAGCAGATATGATACTGTTAAGTGTACCATATCTGCCCATTTTAGAGCGGGACAATTTTGTCCCTTTTTATGTATAAATTTCAAAATCAGGAGAAGAATCTATCTTCATGATTTCTTCTTTTTGTTCCTCTGTACAGTGTACCTCCGTCAGTCCCGAATGTCCAAACAGCGGTTCAAAATTTTCAATATCTGCATTGGAAATATCTATTGCCTGCAGATTCTTTGCTCCTGTGACAGGAGACAGATCTTTCACCAGGCTGAAACTCACTGACAGGAAATTTAATGAAGGAAACTGTTCGATTCCTTCTAACGAGGAAATTTGTGTTGTGAATGCAAGTGTCTCCAGCTGTGTCATCCCTTTCAATGGTTTCAGATTCTCCAGTATGGTACTATCTCCCCACATGAACAGCGCCTTTAAGGTACTCATCTGCGAAAGAGTTTCGGCAGCTGCCTCATTTACATCACACATACACAGAGTATCCAGTTTCTTCATCTCTGTCAATGGCTCAAATATATTGTTTTCTACTTCCACATTACTCATATCCAGGTAATCCAGGCTCAGATTTTTCAGAAAGTCTATATCTTTCAGATTCATCCCCTGTATATTTAATCTTAAAATGCCTATGCATTCTCCAATCACTGACAGATTCTCTGCTGGATTCTCCTTAATACAATGGAAATCCTATATGTTTTTGCACAAAAAAGATTCCCTCTCCAGTTTTACCTGAAAAAGGAATCTCCTGTTATCTTTACTTATTCAGCGTCTTCTGCTGTGTCAGTTGTATCTGCATTTTCTTCTGCTGTGTCATCTGCATTGTCTGCGTCTTTGCTGTCTGCATCATCTGCATCTTCTGTATCTGCTTCTTCTGCATCTGAGTTTTCTTCAAAAGGAATTACTGCACCATCATATTTCTCATTGATAAAATCTTTAATCTCATCAGATTTCAGTACATCTACAAGTGCCTGAATCTTTTCGCTGTCTTCATTGCCTTCTTTTACTGCGATTACGTTTACATATGTCTTTGCTGCTTCAGAGTCAGATTTCTCATATGCAAGTGCATCTTTTCCAACTGAGAAGCCTGCTTCCAGAGCATAGTTTCCGTTTAATACCACATAAGCTGTCTCACCTGTAACACGTGCTACCTGTGCTGCTTCCAGCTCTACGATCTCCACATTGTGAGGATTCTCTGCAATATCCTTAACAGTTGCATTTAATCCTGCGCCTTCTTTTAGTGTGATGATTCCATTATCCTGAAGAAGAAGAAGTGCTCTTGCTTCGTTTGTTGTATCATTTGGTACTGCGATAGAATCTCCATCTTCCAGATCATCCAGGCTGTCTTTTGTTCCCGGATAAATTCCGAATGGCTCATAATGAATGCCACCTGCATTTACAAGGTGTGTACCTTTTTCTTCATTGAACTGCTCCAGATATGGAATGTGCTGGAAGTAGTTTGCATCGAATTCTCCACTCTCTACAACCTCGTTTGGTCTTACATAGTCATCAAATACAGTAACTTCCAGATCATATCCTTCTTTCTCAAGAATTGGCTTTGCTTCTTCAAGGATTTCTGCATGTGGTGTTGCAGACGCTGCAACTGTGATTGTCTTGTCATCATCCTTTGCGTAAACTCCTGTGCTTAAAGTTCCTGCTACTAATACTCCTGTTAAAACTGCTGCTACTAATTTTTTCATAATAATTGTCCTCCTGAATTTAATTTTATTGTTATTTCATTTTTATTTTCTTCTGTCTATCTTATTAGCGATCAGCATTCCCACTGACTGGAAAATCTGTACCAGGATCACCAGCAGGATAACTGTCACGATCATGATATCTGACTGATATCTGTAATATCCATAACGGATGGCGATATCACCAAGTCCGCCGCCGCCAACTGCACCGGACATTGCGGAATAACCAAGAATCGTTCCAATCGCAATCGTTGCTCCTGTGATCAGTGAAGTTCTGGCTTCTACCAGAAGCACTTTCACAATGATTCTCATATTACTTGCACCCATAGCTCTGGCTGCCTCGATCACACCTGCATCCACCTCTTTAATAGAAGATTCCACCATTCGTGCTATAAAAGGAATGGCAGCCACTACCAGAGGCACTACAGTTGCTGTGGATCCATAGCTCTTTCCCACTACTGCTCTGGTGAAAGGAATGAGCAGAATCAACAAGATCAGAAACGGAATACTTCTCACAATATTTGCAATTGCATCCAGTATCTTATACAACACTGCATTTGGTTTCAGTCCCTCTTTATCTGATACTGCCAGCAACACTCCCATGGGAAGTCCGAACAGGTATCCCAGAACTGTGGAAAGAACTGTCATGTAAAGTGTTTCTCCCACACCCTGGACAATCATCATTATTGTCTCATGATCCCACATATCCTGTCACCTCCCCGATTGCTAAACCTTTTTCTTTCAGATACTGTTTCATCATTTCTGTTCTGGTACTGCCCTCCATAAACTCCAGTATCATCTCTCCCTTGGCTACACCACCTACATTCTTGGTATCTGCCTTCAGGATATTTACCGGTTCTCCGAATGTAAGGATCAGATTTGCGATCACAGGCTCAAAAGCTGAATTCTCAGAAAATACGATTCGTATTTTCTCACCACTTTTAATCTCTGCCTGTCCTTTTTCCCTGCCGGCATCCAGTCTACTGTCTGCGTCGATATCGGAGCCTGTATCCTTTCGGATCAATTCTTTGGCAACCTCTGACTGAGGATTTGCAAAAATATCTGCAACCAGTCCTTTCTCAACCACTTCACCCTCATACATGATTGCCACATGCGTACAGATCTCACGCACAACCGACATCTGATGAGTAATAATCACTATGGTGATTCCAAACTGCTTATTAATCTTTTTCAGCAATTCCAGAATAGAAGAAGTAGTCTGCGGATCCAATGCACTGGTAGCCTCATCACAAAGTAAGATCTTCGGATCCGATGCAAGTGCTCTTGCAATAGCAACCCTCTGCTTCTGTCCACCGGAGAGCTGTGCAGGATAAGCATTCTGCCTGTCCCCCAGACCAACGATTTCTAAAAGCTCTGCTGCCCTCTTTCTGGCCTCTGCCTTCTTCTTTCCTTTTATATAAAGGGGAAAACAGACATTATCGATCACTGACTTCTGCATCAGCAGATTGAAATGCTGGAAGATCATACCAATCTCTTCCCTCTGTTTCCTCAATTCCTTCTCTGTCAAATCTCCAAGAGCCTTCCCATCTATCAGAACCTGTCCCTCTGTAGGAACCTCCAGAAAATTCATACATCGTACCAATGTACTCTTACCTGCCCCCGACATACCGATAATCCCATATATATCACCGGAATCGATATTCAGGTTCACATCCTTCAAAGCCTCGACCACGCCATCTTTCGTGTCAAAAGACTTCCGGACCTTTTCAATCACAATCCCAGACATCTCATTCTCCCTCTCTCTTATTCCCCGCTCCGTTGAGCATGAACATACTATACCACGCACTTTTAAATTACGCCAATTCATAATACCTAGTACTAGTTATAGTCTAAAACTATATTTTCATCGCTTTACCATGATAAAATTTATATCCGTTAAACTGTTGAATTAGAAAGGGATACCACTCAAGCAGTACCCCTTCAATTCGTTCATTCTTTAATTACTAAAATTATATTCTGTAAAACCTAAATCTGCCATCGTAACACCTGAATCTCCTTTTTTCAGACAGGATTCAAATAATGGAAGTGCTTCTTGTAAACAACTATTTCCTTTTTCACTCATCTGTTCCAAAGTATAATCTTTCAAATAGTTATTATAGAATTTAACTTTTGATTTTTCAGTAAAGGAACTCGTCAAAATACTTCCTACAACCGAATTATCATTGCTATTTACTCTATAATCAATATTTACTTCGTTCTCCTTTGAATCCTTAGAATTATATTGATCTCCCCAAAAAAGTGTAACAACTTCTCTGTTCTTTGAATTTATCTCCAAATTCAAAGAATAAGACATCCAAAGCATGCTCTTTTGATCACCGTGAGCATTTTGATACTGCAATGTTACACTTCCTTTTCCAACTTTAAGATAATCTATAGTATAATTTGTTCCGCCACTTGAATCTTGCCATTTCATACCATTCTTTTTAAGATAACTTATCAGCTTCTGTGCCACTGCTGAATTCTCCCAAGTAGAATCTGGAGTTGAAATTGGTTTCGAATCTATTTTCTTTAATACAATACTCTTTATCTCGCTACTCGCACTCTTCACCGACTTACCACTAATTTTTTTGAAAGGAATTACTTTATAATAATATGTCTTTCCAAGTTTTACCTTTTTATCTGTGTATTTCAATGTTTTTCCACTGGTAATCGTTTTGATTTTGCTATACTTACCATTTTTACTTGTAGCGCGATAAATATAGTAGCCTGATGCCCCATTAGTTTTCTTCCAGCTTACTGAAACAGTATTGTTGTTAGTTTTCAATGAAACCGTCGTATTTAATTTTCCGGAGAGACCTTTTTTATTATATCCAC
>NZ_JBWLUT010000167.1:0-4943 GCF_056504575.1 Blautia sp. CGZ-1-C1 | reverse complement strand
CCGCAACATCTGCTACAATAGATACTTTCTGTCCGGAAAACGCATTGATAAATGAAGATTTTCCGCTGTTCGTTTTTCCAAAGATTCCAATATGCAGACGATTTGCCGAAGGTCTTTCATTTAATGTAACAGCGACATATTTTTTCCTTTCACAATATAATAAGTCAAATCGAATAAAATCATTCGCGTTTGCGACGTGGCTCTACACTGGATAACTGTATCGCAGCTTGAAAGCTGTCAGAATCTGAAATCACGCTGCCCATTTGCGGTATTCTGCCAGATGTTCTTCTGTAAGCCTCTTTACTTTTTCACTTGGAATATTTTCGAGTTCCTTCTGAATCAGTTCCAGACCGACTTTCTTAGTTTCAGGACTTGCATAATCCTGTAAATATTCCATTAAAGTCATCAAGGCATTTGGATGACAGCAGTTTGAAATCTGTTTACTTTTGCACAATGACATAAAACGGTCACCGGTTCTTCCGGCTCTGTAACAGGCAGTACAAAAGCTTGGGATGTCTCCCATATTCATCAGCCAGTTTACGATCTCATCAAGCGTGCGCTGATCGCTGACATCAAACTGAGCAGATGTAATCTCATCTTCCGTTTCAGGCTTATCATATCCACCGACACTGGTTCTTGAAGCTCCACTAATCTGAGAAACACCCAAAGGAAGAACTTTCTCACGAACAGCCTGACTCTCTCTTGTCCAAATAATCATACCTGTATATGGAACAGAGATTCGAGATCAGTGCACAGATTTTTGCAAAAATCTCGTCGCTGATACTGTTGTCAAATGCAGACCGGATCAATGTCATCCGCATGTTTGATACGTGGCACACTAATCGTATGCGGTCCTACACCATGAACTGCTTCCAGATGTTCCGCATGCATCAGAAGTCCTGCAAATTCATATCTGTAAAGTTCCAGTCCGAACAATACACCTAAACCGACATCATCAATGCCACCTTCCATCGCGCGGTCCATTGCCTCTGTGTGATATGCATAGTTATGTTTTGGCCCTGTTGGATGAAGTTTTTCATAGCTTTCTTTATGATATGTTTCCTGGAAAAGAATGTAAGTACCGATTCCGGCTTCTTTTAATTTACGGTAATTTTCTACTGTTGTAGCCGCGATATTTACATTTACACGACGGATCGCACCATTTTTATGTTTGATACTATAGATCGTTTTGATACATTCCAGAATATATTCAATCGGGTTATTGAGCGGATACTTCACCCGCTTCAATAGCGAGTCGCTTATGTCCCATATCCTGCAATGCGGTAACTTCTTTTACAATTTCTTCCTGGGTTAATTTCTTACGGGCAATATGCTGGTTTTTCTTATGATACGGGCAGTATACACAGCCATTTACACAATAGTTAGACAGATACAGAGGCGCAAACAAAACAATTCTGTTTCCGTAGAATTCTTTCTTGATTTCCGCTGCCAGATCATACATCTCCTGAATTTTCTCAGGAATTGGACAGGCAAGAAGAACAGACGCTTCTCTGTGCGTAAGACCTTTACATTCTTTTGCTTTCGCAAGAATCTGATCGATCAGTTCCACATTCTCCTTGTTTGCGTCAGCGTAGGCAAGGGTTTCCCGGATTTCCTCGTCGGAAATGAATTCTTCTGCTTTTAATGATTTTGGATTATACATAGGCTTTTTTCCTTTCTTTTCGGTCAGGAGCTTTCTTATCAACTGCTTTCCGATTAGTTTTTATTTTTCTATATTCAGTTTTATATTCCGCATACTGCGGATGCTTAAGTTATTCAGAAGTGACTCTTTTTGTAAAGCATTCTGGAACTTCAGAAAAATCAGCTTTACATTCAGACCTTATAATCGCCTCTGTCCGTCACTACTTCATAACCAATGCTCTTCATTCTTGCTGCCATACAGGCCTTACATTCTGCTGCTTCGTCACCGGTGCAGATTTTGTTATCATAAAGTTTGTATTTATCTCTGACATTAACCGGAGAAAGGTTAGGCATTACGACGTTTCCGCCAGCCAGAATTCCCTTCTCTCTTCCTTTAGAATCAATTGTTCCAAGTGCAGTTGTCGCTGGCAGAAGAACATGTGGGTGAATCAGTCTGATAATTGACAATAATCTCAATGTCAGATCCAGTGTCCCTGCAGGCTGATCTGCAAACGGAGTATCCTTATGAGGAATAAAAGGTCCGATGCCAACCATTTCAGGTTTCAATTCTTTAATAAACAGAAGATCCTGATAAAGGGTGTCTACCGTTTGTCCCGGTGATCCTACCATAAATCCGCAACCGGTCTGATAGCCGATTTTTTTCAGAACTTTCAGGCAGTTTTTTCTATTGTTTAAAGACATCTGTTGTGGATGGAGTTTTCTGTAATGTTCTTCATCTGCAGTTTCGTGCCTTAACAGATATCTGTCAGCTCCGGCATTGAATATATGCCTGATAACTTTCTTCACTCTTCTCACCAATGGATAAGGTTACTGCACAGTCCGGATATTTTGATTTAATTTTCTGAACGATCTGGCAGATTTTCACATCTGTATAATAAGGATCCTCTCCTCCCTGTAATACAAATGTACGAAATCCCAGGTTCCATCCGGTTTTACAACAGGATAGAATCTGTTCTGTTGTAAGGCGATATCTGTCGGCCTTTGTATTGCCGTTGCGGATTCCACAGTAATAGCAGTTATTTTTACAATAATTAGTAAATTCAATCAACCCGCGGATATATATTTTATTTCCATAGATCTGTGTCGCTGTCTGCTGTGCCTTTTTATGAAGTTCCTGTATCAGGAGGGAATCTTGTGTCTGTAAAATCGCGCCCAATTCTTCCCTTGAAATACTTTGCGTATTTTGGATACTCTCTAACATTTTTAAATCTGCTGACACTATGTAATCCCCCTCTTGTTATATGTTTTCTGCCTTTTTTGAGCAAACTGTTTTTGCAGAAATCCCTGCAAGCCGCCCAATTTTTCCTGTCATTGCATTAATCATATCCTGGGGTGCATCCATCGCCACGCTGATAATATTAACACCACGCTGTCTGTAGGGGATTCCCATTCTTCCTATGATATATTCACCATATTCGTGAAGAATCTGATTCAGCTCTTTCACAGAATCAGGCTCTTCAACTATAATTCCAATCACCGCAATTCTGCTCGCCATAGAAACACCTCTTTCAGAAATTTTCTCAGATAATTTTCAAAATTAATATGTACAGAAATTTACAACTCTCTGAATCTGATGACTGATCGGATAATAGTCGTATCCATAAACTCCAGTCATCCATCCTGCATACTGAGCCTCCGGATCATAGTAAAGGCCATTTATTTCTACCCAGCAATGGCGTGTAAACCCATCTGCCGCTCCATCTCTGCTTCCGGGTACTCTGCCGCAAACCATATATGGAGTATATCCTACCTCACGTGCGAGGGCTGCAAAACTGCAGGAAAATCCATAACAATTGCCATAACCTGTACTAAACATTCGCAGTGCTTCACTACGTGCCCATCCACTCTGGTAAAGATTAGGATCCGGGCCACCATAATAAAAGCCGCCATAAACAACGTATTTCCAACATGCATAAAGTTTCTGACTCTGGCTCATACTTGAGTTTGTAATTGATGCAACTATTTTCATGACACGCATTTTTAATAGCGCATTATAGTCTTTTCTTGCAGCACCGGAACTGGTGAAATAAAGTTGACCGTTTTGTCTGGATTTGTTTTGATACAATCTTCCTTTAGGGTCTGCATAATATAAATTGTTTTTATATATGAAGTATCCAATTGTGGCGCGGCCATGTTTTGTACTTATATGGTAACGATTAGATCCGGATTTTACGATTCTGTTTTCTTTCTTTTCAAATAAGCGTCCTTTTTCATCAAAAACATAGACTACATTATTGATTCGCTGACCACCACGAACGGCATTCCCATTGGCTCCGAAATAATATTTGTAACCATTATATCGTTTCCATGTGTTTTTTACCATTTTTCCCTTATAGTAGTAATATATTTTATTACCTTTTGTAACCAGTTCTCTTATTGGAACAGCTGATGGTGTTGGTGAAGGCTGCTCGGTAACCAGAACATCATTTTCTGTAGCCTGCACCTGAAATACAGGCACAGTTAAAATGCCCATCATTAATAAAACAAAAAAGATTTTTTTCAGTGTCTTCATAAACTTTCTCTCCCTCATCTATAAGTTTGTAAGATAATCAGCAAAATGTGCTTCTTTTTACTGCTTATACATGAATTGTATCAAAAATGTCAATTGATTTCTATATTTTTATTGATTTTTTACAAAAAAAGTTACTGTTCACACGACACTATCCCGCGAGGTGTTTTGGCATGAGAATGCCAAAATCCCTGAGACATACCGCGGCTAATTAATGCGAATAGCATAAATTCTGTGCATCGCGAAGCGATGTAACGGAGTGAACAGTAACCAAAAAAATACTGCTATCCGAAGTTATTACATTCAGATAACAGTATTTACAAAATCATATATTTGTTTCCCGCCAGAATATACGGATAAATAATCAGGCTAATTTCTTACCAGTAAGCATTTCGTAACTCTGAAGAGATCTTTCAATTTGTCGTACTCACGATATCCTGTGGAAGAGTCCAGTTATTGTCCGGATTTGCTTTCAGCCAGTCACGGGCAAACTGTTTGTCAAAGGACGGCTGTCCATGTCCTGGTTCATAGCCTTCTGCCGGCCAGAAACGAGAGCTGTCAGGTGTAAGCATCTCATCACCGATTACCATATTTCCCTCTTCATCCAGTCCAAACTCAAATTTGGTATCTGCGATGATGATTCCTTTACTTAATGCATATTCCGCACATTTCTTGTAAAGTGCAATGGTATTATCACGAAGTTTTGCAGCTAATTCTTCTCCTCTTCCCGGAAATATTTCTCAAGGTGAGCAATACTCGCCATAGGAGATTC
>NZ_JBWLUT010000166.1:0-35135 GCF_056504575.1 Blautia sp. CGZ-1-C1 | reverse complement strand
TGATTACAGAGAACATCCATTGACTTAATCTCACCAACTACAATGAACGAGAATATACCTCAAAGTTGTCATACTGCTAAGGATAGTTGCATGTGACAATTCTTGTAGATAAGTGTGAACACTACCGAAATAATTTTATATGAAATTACTATATGCCTATATGTGAATTACTCGATAACTAAGTTACCAGAACATCTGAATTAAGGCGGGATGCCGCCTTTTTCAGGGTGCATCCATGGCACCACTACTGTTTGCTCTTTAAAGCTATACAGCTACTTTTATTATTTCCGGTGTTTTCAGTCCGGTTACGGACAGTTCTTTTTTCCCGGATTACGTCCATTTCCATCAACAGTTGTCGTATGTTCTCCGTAATAAGTAGTACTGTAAGTAAGATCATACGCAGGACTTAATCTCCATACATCCTCTGTTTCGTTATACAGATATGTGAAATTTTTCGAATGATCATCTCTGTTATGGGCAAAAACATTAAAACACATACGCCGGAACATATTTTCCACATCATTTTTATTATCCCTGGTAAGAATCTTCATTAATTTCATTAAACTATGATAGTCCAGACTTGGCTGTTCAAAATCAAGCTCCAACAGTGCCGCTGCTGTCAGCATATGAATTTTTTTACACCCTGTTTTATCCAATCTTCTATCAAATCTTTTAGTACCGAAATATCCCTTACATCTCTCAGATGGAAATAATCTTGTCTCACTCATTATAATTCCGCATTGCATAGCGCACCGAGAATACTCGTATTCCATTTTTCCAGCATTTACTCCATCTACATGAGCTGGAAATTTAATAATCCATTCTCAAGCCATTCTTCACAATATTGAAATGCAGTTTTATATTCAGCCGTCATAGCCAATGTTCCCACAAGTTTTTCATCGTAAAACACCTGTAATACATTATCTCGACTCATTTATAACCTCCTGGATATTTCGATAAGGCACCTGTGTAAAAATATTTCTGAGTTCATCTGCAATATCCAGTGCCATCGCAATCTTTGTCAAGGATACCAGCGATATCTGTCCTGTCGTTTCGAATCTTTTAATTGAACCATAACTTACTCCACTCATAGATGCTAATCTTTGCTGGGAAATAGAACGTCTTTTTCTAATATTCCTGACTCGCTGCGCTAACTTCTGATCTAGTTCTTCAGCTGTTTCCCATATTAATTGTTCCATATTATCACCTCATTATAGATAATATTTTATTCAAAATTCGCATTTTATATCCATAATATATAATATATTATCTGATATTATTTTAGCATCTACAATCCAAAATGACAAGTTTTAGAATTAGGTGAATACTATTTTCAAACATAACAATAGCCTTGACCATACCAAACAATCAAGGCTATTATTCCCCTATTTTAATCCAGCTGTTTATTTTTATGAAAAAGCACGGTACAGATCAGTACGGTAAATGGCACTGAAAGTACGATTCCGAAACTTCCTGCAAGCCCCTGCATGATTGCAATTCCAATATTATTTGAATTAATAATCTGCTGATACGGAAGATCATATGCGTAATCAAGAAGAAGTGTACTGACGCTGCTTCCTGCAAATGCCAGGATAAGCGTATTACTGTCCGTTCCCATCATATCTCGTCCCACACGCAGTCCTGCTTTAAAAAGTTCTGTTCTTGTTAAAGAAGAATTCTGTTTATAGATTTCATCAATAGCACTGCTGATTGACATTGCAACATCCATAACAGCACCTAAACATGAAATCAGCAGACCTGAAAACAGCAATCCACCTACCTGGATGCGATTTGTATTCCAGAGAGTCATCAACGTCTCAATATCCGATACATTATATCCGGAAATTCCAGATGCCTTACTAAAACACCATGCGGAAATCCCGGCAAGAACTACTCCGGCAAGAGTTCCAAGCGTTGCGGCACACGTTTTTCGTGTAGGACCTCCGATAAGATACATGGTAACCAGTGTCGTAATAAAACATACAAACACTGCGGTCCAAAACGGTGAGTATTTCAGATACACAAGCGGCAGATATACAAAAATCACGCAGAAAAACGTAAAGACAAGTCCAAGGCAGCCTTTTATTCCCTGCTTTCCACCAATCATGCAAAGCGCTAACAGATAAATAAGTGCAAAAATATAAATAACCGATTCTCTATCCTGTGTATAAACACTGGCAACTGTAGAATCACCTGCAACACTCTGCATAACGATTACTTTCATTCCAGGTTTGCATGCCGCGCCAAATAAATACCCAGAACTACTTGTAATATCAAGTTCTTCTCCTTTTCGTACCCCTGTAAGCATGTGTACACGTACTTTCTGCTCTCCTACACGGGTTCCGTTTTCCTCCAGATTATCCTGAAGAATTTTCACCACTTTCGCTTTCTCAAATGTCTGCCCTGTCCGAACCACCAATTCTGTTTTTTCTACCTGATTCAGCCTGATAACAAAAACAGCGAACACACAGACAAGTAAAAAATAAATAAGATACCGGACTGCCTTTTTTCTGGTAAGTAGCCCGGTAAGTTTTATGTTTTTCATAGAATTTGATTTCTCAGATTCTGCTTTTAATTCTCAGATGTTTCAGCTACTGCATCTGTAGAAGTATCTGCATTATCTGCTGGTGTATCCGAAGAATCTGATGCTTCAGCGTCACTGTCTGTGGTGTCAGCAGAAGTGTCTGAGGTATCTGAGGAATTGTTCGTAGTATCTGTGCCCGTTTTTTTGATAGTAAATGTATCATCAATTGCTTCTGCCTTACCATCATCTGTAATCTGGTAAGTATCAATAGAGAATGCATCTGCTGTCAATGTAATGACAGAATAACTTGGAAGCCAGTTCTGGCTGCGGGCTGCCACATAATCCTGCTGAGTGGAAAGAAGTTCATAATACTTAGAACCTGAAGCGGAGTTTGCTGTCATGTACAGGATTCCCTGTGGATCTGTAACGGTATCTCCATCAACATCTTCGATTGTATAGCAGCTATTATCCTGATGGAATGCATCCAGTGCAGCCTGTGCATCTGTATCTCCTTCTTCCGGAGCAAGTGCGATCTGTTCCTGTGTATCTACATTTGTAGCATGATCCCAGTCATAATCTGTTCCATCTGCATTCAGACTGAACTCATATTTACCATGAGTCTGTCCATCACCGTAAAGCATTTTGGAACGACTGTATGTATGGTCATGTCCCTGAAGGACAACATCGATATCATTTGCATCAAATACAGGAGTAAGCTGTGTACGAAGGATCATACCATCGGTATCTGAATGATCAAGACCAGATCCGTAAATATCCTGATGAATGGTTACGATACGCCATTTTGCATCCGGATAAGCTTTGACAGCTTCTTCGATTGTTTTCTGATGTTCTGCCACGTTATAATTATTGGTATTTAAAACAATGAAAAGTCCCTCACCATAACTGTAGTAATAATCACCACCAGCCTGAGTTTTTCCATTCTCTGTATTATTCGGATTATTAAAGTGATACATGTAATCTTCATTTAAAGAATCATGGTTACCAATCGTAGTTGCCACTGCAAGACCTTTCAGCGCATCAGCACTCAGGTAGGAAGCATATTCTTCCTCTTTTGCTTCACCTGTTTTGTTAACCTGGTCACCTGCTGAGATTACAAAGTTAATATCCGGATTTTCCTCAAGTGCTGTATTCAGAGTACGATTCCATGAAAAGCCATCATTCTCTGCTGCTTTATTTGCCGCACCTGATTCATTGGAAAGCTCTGCGCCATTCTGAGTCTGACCTTTGGAAGCACCAATCTGCGGGTCGCCTACATAAAGGATCTTTACAGAATCTGTACTCTGTGTTTTATATTCACATACGTCTGTCTGCTCACCGTTTTTCTCAACTGTGTAATAATAAGTTGTATTCGGTTCCAGTCCTGTAACTGTTACATGATTATATTCATAAGCCTTATCTCCCGTAAGACTCTGATCTACGTCACCGGCAGTTCCCTCGAATGTCTCAAGATTATCTTTATCTGTTCCAAAATGAACTACAGGTGTTGCATCGCTGTCACCTTTCTCACTATACCATGCGAAATTCAGCTGAGTATCATCAGCACCAGGCGTAAGAGATACCTTTGTAAAATCAGCTGCTGTTGTTTCCCATGCTGCATCCCAGTCAGACCATCCAGAATCAGCACCAACCACGCTGCTGTCTGTATAATGATCTGTAGATGCATATGCTGCCGGACAAACCACTGTCATAGAAAGAGCTGTTAAAAGACCTGCAATTAATTTTCTTTTCATAATAATATACTCCTTTTCAAAAAATATTCTTGTTTTTCAGTCGTCGCATGAAGTATAGCACCCGAATTTTCTAAAAACAACAGATTTTCCTTATGTTTGACAGACATTTACATATTCCTTAACATAGAATCATAATTGTTAAAATCCGAAGTATAATTAACCATATTAGCCGCGAAATTCAGGTCATTTTATGGGACAGTCAGTAATTGTTCCAAATTATTTTGACAAAACAAATTTACCAGATTCAACCCATAAAAAAAGTACCTCCACCATGGGAAGTACTTTTTTAATAAACTTATACAAATGCCATCAAACTAATTATACACTTTAAATTATTTTATTTATCGCCTAACGCAACACTTTCTGCCACTGCATCCATCGCAAATTCTCTGGCGTCCTCTCCAAGCTGTACAAAGCCAGTATTGTCCAGTGCTTCTTCTGCAATGCTCACGCAATTATCTGCTTCTCTCTCCAGATTGTAAAGAATTCCGGAAAAGCCCATTGTTAATCCAGGATCACATTTCTGCTCTTTTACCCTGTTCAGATGTGCCTTATTAAACTTCTTTTCCGCCTTGTTCATCTTTTTCTTGTTCTTAAATACCTGTTCCGCCTGCTCGGAGCTTCCTTCTTTCACTGCTTCCATCGCCTGGTTTAACAGAATCCCATGTGATAGCAATGCAATTTCCCAGTTCTTCATTTGCAGTCGCAGAAAGTTTCATTCCCTTACTTTCAATCTGATTCCAGATTCCATCAATATCCTGACATCGATCTGCTATCCTCTGAATATTATTCGTCACATAAAGCAGTCCCGCAGTCTGTTCCGACTGTTGTTCTGTCAGATTACCACTGGAAAAAAGTCTGGTAATATATTCTGTCACATCTTCCTGTAAATGCTGTACAGTTTCCAGTTTTTTCTTAAATTTATCATATGCGGCAGATGTTTTTCCTACGCTGATCGCTTCTTTTAACTGTGTAAGCATAGTTGCAGCAAAACCTGCCAGATTTTCCAGTTCCTGTGATACCAGATACATAGCAGCCACCGGCTGGTCAATCATCTTGTTGTCCAGATATTTCGGCTCATAAGCTGCCTTGATTTTCTTATCTTTTCCCGGAATAATCGTAGTTACAATTTTAACTATCAACGGAATCAGTGGCAGCCACACCAGTGTACATACCACATTGAAAGTCGTATGCGCATTCGCAATTTGACGTGAAATTACCTCTACTTCGTTGCCTTTTGGTGAAATATACTGTACGAATTTCGCAAACCACGGAATCAGCCATACAAAAACAAAACTTCCTGAAATGTTAAAGATACTATGTGCGATTGCAGTACGTTTCGCATTCTTTGACTGTCCAATAGATGCCAGAAGTGCTGTAATCGTAGTACCGATATTATCTCCAAGCAAAATAGGAATCGCTCCTGCCAGACCTATCACACTTGTCACACCATCCGGTCCTGCCTGAGATGCAAAGTTCTGAAGTACTGCAATCGTAGCAGAAGAACTCTGCACTACCAATGTCATCGCCGCACCAAGAAGTACACCTAATACCGGAATGGAAGAAACTTTTCCCATAAGATCAGTAAAAACCGGACTGGTTGCCAGTGGTTTCATTACACTGCCCATAATTTCCTGTGACCAGTGCTCCTGCAAGCGCTCCCATGACCGGGTTCTTCGTAAGAAATCCCAGAATCTTTTTCATCTTTTCCCCGGCAGCTTTTTGCAGCGCATCACTCATGCTGTTCATTCCATAAAGAAATAACGCCAGGCCGCCAATCAGTCCAAAAATCACTTTTACATTTTCGTTCATTACCTGTTTTCTCCCTCTTCCTTTTCAAATACGTTCTGGTATTTCTTTCACGTTCATTTGTAAAATAAATACTGATACAAGTTCCTCATGCTTCTTGGTTTGCAACTTTATTAATTGTATCAGTCAGAAGAGGTTCCCTCTATCACGCTACGGTTTGAATAAGGTAAAATTACTGTAAAATATTACATTATAAATTTTTCTTTCGATATTCCGATGGTGTCTGCTTCAAGTGTTTCTTGAATACTTTAACAAAATAACTGTTATCTTTAAAACCACACCGATATGCTATTTCGTTAATTGTTAATGACGATTTTGCCAAAAGTTCCTGAGCATATTTTAACCGGTATAAGGTAACATACCCCATTGGCGACTGTGCATAGTACTTTTTAAAACATCTCCCAGCCTCGCTTCTGCTGATACCTGCAAAATCCGCCAGATTCTCCAGTGAAATTTCTTCCGCAAAATGTTCCTGTATGTAGCGTAGCATTTTTTGAATTCTTATCTGTGTCTGTTGATTTCCTTTGCTTGAATTTATATGAGAGAGTTCATTTTGATGGCAATACAAAATCTGAAATATGGATATCAGTTTTTGATGTATTTCAATTTCAGGGCATGCTGATTCTATTGGCTTAATTACGCAACGCTCAGTACTATTATCATTAACATTTTCATTTTCCGAAAGAAGTCCGTATATCTCAAACAAATGATTCAATAACGGTTTCTGCCATTCTACCGTTGAAGAAAGAATAAGATAAGGCAAATCCTGGTTGTTGAGTACAGGCGCAAAATATTTTTTAAAAACAGTACTTGTCATTGGTGCAAGTACTTCATCTGCAAATACAATATTGGGACACAGACAACATTTTCCAACTTCTGTCATACGATAACTGTGCATCTGTTCAGCTCCGATCAAAATTGACTCACCTTTTAAAAGGCGCAGATGTTTCTGTCCAATCTGTACTTCAATATCCTGATAAATTGCTGAAAAAATCTCATATCCCAAATGCCAGTGCAACGGCACCTGATAATCCGCCCACTGTTCCAAATTATCTACATAATATTTTATTGGAAAAGAAGAATCCTCAAACAGAAACATTTCCTGAAGCTGATGATCAAGCAGTATCGTATCCATATCTCTTATCTCTCCTTCTTTTATATTTGGGTAAATAATACCATAAATTGAGCAGATAAACCATAGAATCGCCTATGAGCAGGTGATATTATCTGGTAAAAAGGTAACTGTTCACACGCTACTATCCCGCGAGGCGTTTTGGCATGAAAATGCCAAAATCCCGAGACATGCAAGCCAAAATTCCATTGCCGCAGGCAATCTGGAATGAATTTTGGCTACGTTACTGAGAACGGAGTGAACAGTAACGTAAAAAGCGATTATTCACAATAATATATCCAAACGATATTGATATTTGAAAAGCAATGCAAAAAGATACGGAGGTAACATATTAAAATGGCAACTATTTTACTTATTTTTATCTACATTTTTTATATCGGTCTGGGAATCCCAGACTCTCTGCTCGGTTCTGCCTGGCCGGCTATTTATGGAGAATTTCATGTTCCAGTCTCATATGCCAGCATCATTTCAGCAATTATTTCCACCGGAACAGTTCTGTCCAGCCTTTTCAGTACAAGAATCATTGCCAAACTGGGAACAGCAAAGGTCACCGCTCTTTCAACGAGTCTTACCGCAATCGCTTTATTAGGTTTTTCATGTTCCCACAACTTTCTCTGGCTTTGTTTGTGTGCGGTTCCTTTAGGAATTGGTGCCGGTTCTATCGATACTGCATTAAATAATTATGTAGCACTCCGCTATAATGCAATGCAGATGAGCTTTTTACACTGTTTTTATGGCGTTGGTGTTACTGTCAGCCCTTACCTTATGTCACTTGCATTATCAGACAACCTGAACTGGCGTGGCGGATATCGAACTGTTTTTTATATCCAGCTTATAATTGCCCTCTTATCCTTTTTCAGCCTGCCTTTATGGAAAAAGGTCAAAGCAACGCAACAAGAAGACGACAATATTTGTGTATTGCCACTATTTCAGATGATAAAGCGTAAAAAAATATGGGCCTCCTGCGGTGTATTTGTTGGAATCAGTGCCTTAGAGTCCACCTGTCTGATCTGGGGAAGTACCTATCTTTCTGATACTATCGGATTATCCGCTGATATGGCTGCAGCATTGATCACCTTCTATTTTGCTGGTATGACTCTGGGCCGTTTTCTCTCTGGTCTGTTATCCTTGAGATTTTCTGACTGGAAAATTATCACCATAGGAGAAAGTATTATACTTGCAGCCGTATGTATTTTGCTGCTGACAAATACTGCTTCCTTTGCAGTACTTGGGCTTTTTCTGGTAGGACTTGGTAACGGCCCGATTTTCCCTAATATGACTCACTTAACCCCCATCCTCTATAAAAAAGAAACATCCCAGTCCATTATCGGAATCGAAATGGCATTTTCAAACCTGAGTATCATGCTTACACCGGTGCTTTTTGGTTTTCTGTCAGACATTACCGGTACTAAAATCTTCCCGGTTTTTATGGCAGTTATGTTTGCTTTTATGGCAGGATGCACGATTATACTTAAAACAGGCGATTCCAGGAGCCGTTAACAATCTTAACTCTATAAGCCTGATATTAATTTTAAAAGATTGCTGTTCTCACGCTACTATTCCGTACAAAATAAACAGCAACTTTAAAAGTCGATTTTGTGACTGTTTTTTACTGACATTTTTTCAAAAACACTTGACTTCCAGTACTCTTTAAGTACTAATATGTAATATACACAGGTATGTTTTCCGTATGTGTCAAACATATCTACATTGAATAATAATACATGTATTGACGCATCTATACTATGTTGCAATGCATGTATTATTGCATATAAAGGAGGAAATCGATAATGAAAACACGCAGATTGGGAAAGACAAATCTTCAGGTGAGTGAAATCGGCTTCGGTGGGGAATGGCTGGAACGTCATCCGGAAGAAGAGAGCATTGAGCTGATCCGCTATGCTTCTTCAAAAGGAATCAACATTCTGGACTGCTGGATGGCAGACCCGAAATCCAGAGATATCATTGGAAAAGGAATCAAAGAAAACCGAAGCCAGTGGTTCATTCAGGGACATATTGGTTCTACATGGAAAGACAACCAGTATTTCCGTACCAGAGATATGAAATATGTCCGTCCTGCATTTGAAGACCTGTTAAAAAGACTGCAGACTGATTACATTGATCTTGGCATAATCCACTACATAGATTCCGAAGAAGAATGGGAACAGATTCAACATTCCGATTACATGGACTATGTGATAGAATTAAAAAATACAGGCGTGATCCGCCACATCGGTATGAGTTCCCATAACCCTAAAGTAGCAGTCAAAGCTGCCGAATCCGGATTCGTGGAAATGATTCTTTTCAGCATCAACCCGGCTTTCGATATGCTTCCTGCAAGTGAAAATATTGATACTATGTTTGCAGATGAATTTGACAAAAATCTCAAGGGAATCGACCCGGACCGCGCACGCTTATATAAAGTCTGTGAGCAGAATGATGTCGGAATCACTGTTATGAAAGGCTTCGCCGGAGGACGACTGTTCGATGAGAAGCGTTCTCCGTTCGGTGTAACCTTAACACCAGTACAGTGTATCCACTATGCCCTGACCAGACCGGCTGTCTGTTCTATTATGTGCGGATATGATACAAAAGAGCAGATTGATGCTGCCACAGCTTACGAAAACGCTTCCGAGGAAGAAAAAGACTATGCATCCATACTTGCAAATGCCCCACTTCACTCCTACCGCGGAGAATGTACTTACTGCGGTCACTGCAAACCTTGCGTATCCGATCTGGATATCGCAATGATCAATAAATTCTATGATCTTGCAACTATGCAGCCAGCCGTACCGGCAACTGTACAGTCTCATTACGAACTTCTGAAACATAAAGCTTCCGAATGTATCGGATGTCAGGCATGTGAATCACGCTGTCCGTTCGGTGTTCCGATTGCTGCACGAATGAAAAAAACTGCTGAATTATTTGGTTGCTAATCAAATTTTTCTGTAAATACAAAAGCAGACAATTCCCGGAAACTCCGGATTTTGTCTGCTTTAATATTTTCCCTTTAATTTTCTTAGACAGTTCAAAAGTCATACTGTATTTCTAATAAACTATAAATTAGCAACGTTCTTTAGCATTCTTTTGTTCTGCGCGGTTAAGATATACATAAAATCCAATATTCAATACAACTCCCACCATAGTGGAAATCGGTGCTGCCAGACCAATCTTTGTCAGGCTGGCGTTTGGCTGGATACTCATAAAATATGCCAGCGGGAGACGTACCAGAAGTGTCTGGATCAGTCCCTGTGTCATAACCCAGATGGTCTTATTGTTTCCGTTGAAATAGCCAACCATACTAAAAAGAATCGCTGTCACAATGGTTTCCAATGCAAAGCCTTTCAGATAAGCATAACCATTCTCAATAACAGCCGCATCTGTGGAGAAAAATCCTGCAAGCATATCACCTTTGAATATAACAAGCGCAAATACCAGACATCCGACAACCAGACCGACTCCGATACCTGTAAACATAGATTTCTTCGCACGTTTTTTCTTTCCTGCTCCTATGTTCTGGGAAACAAAAGACGCCATGGACTGCATCAACGCACTCGGCACAAGCATCGCAAAGTTTACGATTTTACATGCAACTCCGTAACCGGAAGATGCTTCCAGTCCCAGACGATTGACAAACGCACATAATGCCAGAAATGAAACCTGTGTCAGAAACTCCTGAAGGGCCAGTGGTAATCCGATTTTCAGGAATTTTTTACACTGCGGATTCAGACGGAAATCTTTTCTTGCAATGCTAAACGGAAGTTCTTTCTTTATCAGAAGAACTACTGCAAACACCACACTAAGCGCCTGTGCAGAAACTGTCGCAATCGCCGCTCCTGCTGCATCCATATGTAATCCAGCCACGAGAGCCAAATCTCCAACCACATTTACGATACATGCAACCAGAACAAACAGCAGTGGTGATTTGCTATCTCCAAGTCCTCTGAAAATTGCAGATAGTAGATTATAAGCTACAATGAAAAAAATACCGCCTCCGCAAATACGCACATAGCTGGCAGTCAGATCAACCGCCTCTTCCGGTGCCTGCATAAGTATAGAAATCGGATGAGCAAAACATACCATTACGATAAACAAAACAACCGAGATGATGGTAAAAACAATCGCTCCTCCACCAATAACTGCTCCTATCTTTTCCGGCTTCTTTTCACCAAGATATCTGGCGATCAGAACCGTAATACCCATAGCAAACTGAACCACCACAAATGTAACCAGGTTCAGAACCTGACTTCCTGTGGAAACAGCTGAAAGTCCGGAAGTTGAACCAAATCTTCCCACTACCAGCAAGTCAACAGCACCGTAGGCCGCCTGCAAGATCAATGCCCCAAGAACCGGCATCATAAAAGCTACCAGTTTCTTCAGAATACTCCCTTGCGTGAAATCCGCTTTATCACTTTTCATAATGTTCTCTCCTCTCACTCATAATCTCATAAAATTTCCCGATCGTGCGAATCATGCAATCTGCATCTTCCTCTGAAATATCATCCAAATACGAAGATAGTTCATTGAAATAATGCTCATTATACTTCCGGGACAAAGCTTTTCCCGCTTCCGTAAGAGTAATAAAAGTGACACGACCATCATCAGGAGAGGATAATTTCTGGAGATATCCTTTCGTTTCCATTTCTTTTACTGTTCTGGTAACTCCCGGGCGCGGAATATTCAATGCGTCACTGATGTCTGATACTTTTACACAAATGCCCTGTTTTTCCAGCGCCTGGATTTTGTCCATATATTGAATGTAAGATGGCATAACACCTTGTGGCAATGGCGGAAGCATTTCCCGTATCCGCTTTGCCAGATAACAGGCATCAAACATTCTTTTGATTTTCTCATTTGTCATGTTATATGCTCCTTGTATAATTACCTTAGTTAATTACCATTGGTAATTATATGGGTGTTTTTCCGCTTTGTCAAGCAAAAAATATTACTGTTCACTCCATGTACAGTATCCAAAAAACTCCTATCCTACCCGATATACATAATTCTGACCATACCTCATTATTCTTGCATTATTCTTGCATTATTCTTGCATTATTCCTGGATTTTTATCGAAATTTCCGTAACATAGTCCTCAATCTGCTTTGCAGTGAAATTATCCACAACATAATATTCCAGATAATTTCCCTCTGTCTTGATCTTATGTTCTTTTATATATGCTAAAAGCCGTTCATAAGTCTCTCCAATATTTTCCCAATGACCAACATGATACGCACTGAGGTAATTTCCTTTCGGAAGCACGCTTACACTGACATCCTGTATTTTCTTCTGCAACAACAGAATGGCATTGTGATATCCATCATAAACAGAGTTTTCAATTTCCTGAGGAAATTGCATATAGGCAACATCATAGTCATATCCCCTGTCCAATTCTTCCAGCTTTGAAATCAGCTTATTAATTTTCAACATAAATTCTTTATCCGTAGTATCTGTATCGGTAAATTCTTCATATAAATAATATCTTTCCGGATGATAAATTACTTTTATCTCTGAAAAATCACATTTTTGCATATATTGAATCTTCGCTTTTCTCTGACTCATCCATTCTTTCATTGCAAGAAGCCTGCTTATTTCCTGGTCAATCTCTTTTTGTTTTACATCAAAAATCTTCATAAAATTTTCCGAACTTCTATGTTCCAGAAAATCCTTTATCTCTTGAAGTGACATCCCGGATTTTTTCAATAAAAGAATCGTATCCAAAGTCTCCATCTGGTAAATAGAATAATAGCGGTATCCATTCTCTCCAAGTATCTCCGGGCAAAAAAGTCCGATATCATCATAATGAAAAAGTGTATGCTTGGAGATCTTCATTAGCTTTGCAAATTCTCCTGTCGTCATATAAGTATCGCGAATCATAAAAAACCTCCTTGACTATAGGGTTACCCTATAGTATATGCTGAGAAAAGTCAAGAAAAATAAAAATGGAGGAATTTATGAGTACATCTATAAATCAGAACTTTACAACCCGAAGTCTGTTAAAGTTTGCGTTGCCATCTATTATCATGATGGTGTTCATGTCATGTTATACCATTGTTGATGGAATATTTGTTTCCAGATTTGTCGGAAGTAATGCACTTTCAGCAGTCAATATCGTATATCCGATAGAGGGTATTGTTGTTGCCCTTGCGACTATGCTTGCAACTGGCGGAAATGCCATTATCAGTAAACATTTAGGTCAGGGAAAGCCAAAAGAAGCGCGCGCATTTATGACCCAGTTCATTTTGATCGGATTAGCTACGAGTCTACTGATTGCCATTCTTGTTCTGCTTTTTCTCACACCTATCTGCAGGGCACTTGGCTCAACAGAAGCTTTACTTTCTGATTGCCAGAGTTATTTAAAAGTATTGATATTATTTGCACCAGCCTGTGTATTACAGATCTTTTTTCAGTCCTTTTTTGTTACAGCAGGAAAGCCTAACTTAGGACTGTTTTTGATGATTGGAGCCGGACTTTTAAACGGAGTTCTGGATTATATTCTGATCGTGCCTCTGAATATGGGTGTAAGCGGAGCAGCTATTGCAACAGGAATCGGCCAGTTACTTCCTGCGGTTGTGGGAATCCTTTTCTTCCTGAAACCACGAAGTGATTTATATTTCACTCCATTTCGCTTCCATTTAAAAGTGATCGGAGAGGCTTGTTATAATGGTTCTTCTGAAATGGTCAGCCAGCTATCCAACTCCATTGTAACTTTTCTGTTTAATATCATACTGATCAGGCTTGCAGGTGCATCTGGAGTTGCAGCTATTACTATCCTTTTATATGGACAGTTTTTATTTAATGCCTTCTTCATGGGGCTTTCTATCGGCGTCAGTCCTGTAATTGGTTTCCAGTACGGAGCCGGGCAAAAAGAACATCTTCGAAATACATATAAGATCATTATGAAATTTACCTGCATTTGTTCTGTGTTCATGGTTGTGTTATCGGTTCTGTGTTCCGGATTTATCGTATCCGTCTTTACCAAAGATTCGGCTACCTTTGAGCTTGCATCTGTCGGATTCCGCATTTTTGCGGTAAACTTTTTGTTCAGCGGAATTAACATCATTTCATCTGGGATTTTTACCGCATTATCGAATGGAAAAGTCTCTGCGATTATTTCATTTTCCAGAACGCTCTTTTTCCTGGTGATCTGCCTTGTGACCTTTCCGTATTTTCTTGGAATCACCGGCGTCTGGCTGGCTGTTCCAGCTGCCGAATTTCTGACATTGATTCTGTCGGGATGGATGCATTGGAAATATTTTATAAACAAAGCAAATAAACAATATTTTTAATAGTCATTTCTGAATTAGAGTAAACATCTTTTTTGTTTAAAATAACAAAGGCCTGTCTTGTATATTCCGGCAAGACAGGCTTCATATATATGTGTATGAAATTATTGGCTTTATTCGAATTGTGCTTGATACAGTTCTTTATCCTGTTCTTTAAATACGTTAAAGATTACTCTGTCAAATTCTTCCCCATGTTCTTTCAGAAAAGCAGTCACTGTATCAACTGCAATCTCAGCGGCCTCATCATTCGGGAAATGGAATTCTCCTGTGCTGATACAACAGAATGCAATGCTGCGGATGCCCTGTTCTAAGGCACATTTCAGCACACTTTCGTAGCAATTGCGCAAATCCTGACGCAGTTTATCTGTCAGTTTATATCCTACGATAGGACCAACAGTATGGATTACGTAAGCACATGGAAGATTATAGGCATGAGTCAGTGTTGCTGTTCCTGTCGGTTCCTGATAGTGTCTGCCATACTGCATCTTTTTATTTTTCATAATCGCATCACATTCATTTCGAAGCTGGATACCTGCTGCAGAATGGATGGCATTATCAATGCATCTGTGGCAAGGCACAAAGCAGCCAAGCATCTGGCAGTTCGCGGCATTGACAATCGCACCTACCTCAAGTCTTGTGATATCTCCCTGCCAGACTGAGATTTTATCTGCAAATGGATGACTGCTTCCATACTGTTCTTTTACAGTCGGAATACTGTCAAGGGAAACGATTCCTTTCTCTTTTGCATCTTCTGTCAGAAATTCGTTCTGAATCTTCAGGACAGTTTCACTGATACTTCCAGGCATACGGATATTCATCAGTGAGCGAAGTACAGTGCGTTTCTCTTCTTCTGAATCTCCCACCTGCAGGTTTCTGTACTCTCCCGAATCTTCCTTAAAACTCTCTACTAAATAATTTAGTCTTTCCTGCTGATTCATTTTTCCACCACACCCTTCTATCTTTTTTCTACAGCATTATAAGAACAGACAGCCATACAGTTTCCGCAATGCAGGCAATGTTCCTGGCTGATTACAAAAGGGGGTTTGCTTGTGTCGATATTTCTAACCTTTCCACGTACGGAAACTGCCTTTTTGCTCATAGAGCCTTCGCCGCCTGTCATTCCGCTGATTGCGATAAACTTCTGTTCCATCAGCTGTTCGTAAAAAACTTTTCCCTTTGCGGTCAGGAAATATAATCTGTTGTCATCGTGCAACATCATATCGATCACACGAGTTACAGGATGTCCCTCCGCGTCTACTGTTGCTACAACTGTTGAATGTATTAGAACCATAACTTGCCATCTTTTTCAAAACAGAACATAAATGGACGACATTTTTCTTTTATTTATCCTGTTTATCATCAGCAAGATAATGTTCCAGGTCTTTTTTCACATCTTCCATTTACTTAAGTTCCACCACTCTGGTACACACTTTCTCTACCAGTTCCGGACTGTGGCTGACTACGATCATACCAATTCCTCTTCTCTGGGTTTCTTCCATAAGGAAATGCCAGATCTGGCTTTGAGTAATGAGATCGAGCATTGTACTGATCTCATCTGCCAAAAGAAATCTTGTTCTTTTTCCAAGCGCTCTTGCAATACAGAATCTCTGCAATTCTCCCCCGGAAAGTTCCGTTGGAAAGCGATTCATCCAGTCAGGCTCTATTCCCAATTTCTTTATCAGTTCCGTCTCTACCTGATCTCCTTCTTCAAAAACATTTCTCATCCGAAGTCTCGGATTCACCGCCTGCTCCGGGTGCTGCCAGATCATCTGTACCGGACAATAGCCTTTATACGAATATAATGATTTTCCATCCATCAACACTGTACCTGTCTCTGGTTCTTCGTATCCCGCAAGGATCTTACAGAGAGTTGTCTTTCCAAATCCACTCGGTGCCAGAATTCCCACACGTTCGCTGCTATCTACCTGCAAACTGAACTGATCAAGTATTTTTCTTCCGGATTCTTCATAACGAAACGAAAGATTTTTTGCTTCAAGTATCATAAATGCACCTCACATAACCATTCCCTGACTGGTGCCATGGAACTTCTTCCTTACATTTATCTGTACATTTCCCGCAACGTGGTGCAAACGGACAGCCCTGCTGCATATCCCTTGCATATGGCTGAACTCCGTCTATATAGTGAAATCCATGTCCTGGCATAGCACGCCATAATGCCTTCGTATACGGATGGCGCAGAGTTTCTTCCTTCGCAAAATCCTCTGCCGGTGAATCCTCAATCGTATATCCTGCATAGAATACCTGAATCCGGTCCACAGTCTGCAATGCCAGCTCCAGATCATGCGTAATCACCAGTACCGCAGCTCCCATATCTGCAAGTTCCCTGAAATGTTCCATCGCCCGTCTGGCAAGCTTTGGATCCAATCCGGGCGTCGGTTCATCCGCGATCACCAGCTTCGGAGTTTCGATCAGAGCTGTTGAGATCATGACTCTTCTTGTCATTCCCCCCGACAGTTCAAACGGATACTGTTCCTGAACATTCTTACCCAGTCCATACTTTTCAAAAATAGAATCCAGTTTTCGCTTTTTTTCCGGAGTTTTCTTCCCCTTACAGATCTGCTGCCCCACTTTCATAAGTGGATCCAGATAAGAAGTACTCTGCGGCACCAGAACAATCTCTTTCCCACGAAGCTGCTTTATCTTCTTTTCGGTAAGGTTTTCTCCACAATAATAAACCTCTCCCTCCATCGTAGCATTGTATGGCAAAATTCCCATGATTCCATGTGCCAGAAGGCTCTTTCCGGAACCCGATGATCCAACAACAGCCACTATCTCTCCTGCATGAACTGTGACGTTCAGATCTCGGATTACCGGAAGCTGTATCTGCTGTATCCCCCTCTGATACTGACAGAAAGCTATCTGCATATGACTGATTTCCAGAATTTTTTCTCTTTCCAATTCACTGCCTCCTCTATTCATGCGCACTGGCCGGATCAAGCAGCCTGCGGAGATTTTCACCTGTAGTGTAAAAGCACACAACTGTAAGAATTAACATGATTCCCGGAAAGAGTGCAAGCCACCATTTACCGGTTGCCAGATATTTCATCGCTTCTGAAAGGATGATTCCTATGGCTGGCTGTTCATTTGACAGACCAAAACCAAGAAATGTAATGCCGGATTCATGAAGAATCGCGTGCGGAAAAAGCAGCACCAGTCCCACAATAAACTGTGGAAGCAGATGCGGAACCATATGTTTCATAGCAATATATAAGTTACTCTTTCCAAGCTTTCTGGCAGTTTTGATATAAATCTGCTCTTTTAACTGAAGCACTTCTCCTCTGATCAATCTTGCCAGAGAAGTCCAGTGTGTCAGTGCAACGCCCAGGATCACGCCTTTGAGCCCTCTTCCACATGCCACACAGATAAGAATCAGCAAAAGCATATGAGGAATTCCCATGATCAGATCAATAAACCATGTCACGATCGTATCTGCCGTTTTTCCCATTGTCGCTGACACAACCCCAAGGATAAATGCCATTACAGCACTAAATGTCGCTGCACAGACTCCTATAATAATACTGATAGATAATCCTCTTACTGTCCTTGCAAACATATCTCTTCCAAGCCAGTCTGTTCCAAATGGATATTTCAGACAAGGCGGAATATTCTTCCTGGAGAAGTCTGTTACCTTCGCAGCTTCGCTGCAAAAACTTCCGCCGACACAGACCGCTGCAAGAAATACGACCGCAATTACCAGCCAAATCACCAATGTCTTTCTGCGGTTCCACCTGCTCCTGATACCTTTTCCTGTCAGACTTTTAGTTTCGTGCCGTCTGTCTTTTGAGGATGCAGTTATATTTTTCATCTTCCCACACCCCCTTTGCGAACTCTTGGATCAATGACTCCATAAAGAATATTGGCGATCAGATTTCCGCCAAATACAAACAACGCACTGATCATGGTGATTGCCATCAAAAGCGGCATATCACTTCCAAGTCCTGCACTGACCGCAGCCTGTCCAAGTCCCGGATAAGAAAATACCTGTTCTACTAAAACCGAACCGCCAAAAATCTCACTGATAGAAGCAAACTGCAGCGTCATTGCCGGTCCCAGTACATTTCGAAATCCATGATTTCTGAAAATTTCCCAGTTACTTTCCCCTCTTGCCCTGGCAAAAAGTACATAATCGCTGTCACAGATGTCTATCATTTTTTCTCTTGTATGCATAGCGATATTAGAGATTCCCGTGATTGACAAGGTCAGTGCCGGAAGAATTGCATGACGCACACGATCCAGAAATGTCACGCCACTGGCCTCCACACCAATTGGAACACTCAGTCCTATTGGAAGAATCTTCAGCCATACGCCAAAAATCATCAGAAGCAGCATGGCAATCCAGAAAGCCGGTGTACTGGATATCATCAGACAATAACCTTTTATTATTTTATCAATTGGTTTTCCACGTTTCATTCCTGCCAGTACTCCAAGCAGGAATCCTATCAGCCCGGAGAGAATCCAGGCAATGATCATCAAAAACAGTGAATTGGCAAGTTTAACCTCAATCACTGTTGTTACCTTCTGACGATAAAGGAGAGATATTCCCATATCTCCCCTTACAAAATCTCTGAACCATGCAAGATAACGCTGCACCGGCGGCTGACCTACGCCCCAGTACTCTTCAAGCTTCGCAATCTGATCCTGACTCATACTTCCGAGGGCAGCCTGCCCCACATTGGCCTTTAACGGATCAATGGGGGAAGCTGTCATAAGTGCAAATGCAACAATACTCACAGCAAACAGCAAAAATACCATCTTGATAAAATTCTTTAATATAAATTTTTCTGTTGTTCTGTTCAAGATATTCTTACTCCCATAATACTGTATCAACAAGTTTGTTCTTCGAATAATCTTGTCTGTACACTACACTTATTCCCATGTCCACTGATCTACATTGTTTACGATTGACCAGCCATGTCCATGCGGATGGATCTTCTGATCTGCAATCTTAAGACCATTTTTTACAAAGTACAGGTGATCGATGTTGCAAAGCCAGATCCACGGAATATCACCTTCCTGAGTAATTCCTGTTTCTCCATCCCACTGTGCTTTTTTCCAGAGATCATAAGAGCTTTCCAGATCACTGGCTGCGAAAGCTTCGTCCATGTATTTATCAACAGTTTCATTTGCATATGGAGAATATTCTGCCAGACCGGTTTCATCCATAGTATGATAAATATTATAAAGTTCCATCGGTGTATGTGCTCCCCATCCCCATACAAGAGGTTCAGATTCTGCTCTGGTATAAGCAGTATCCCAGTCAACCCCCTCTGTGGTCACCTCGATTCCAAGTTCAGAAAGCTGATTCTTGCTGTCCTCTGCCAGTGCCTGACGAACGGAATCAGATGCCGGGTAAATCATGGTAAATTCTGCACGGACACCATCTTTTTCGCGGATTCCGTCATCGCCTGCTTCCCATCCTGCTGCATCGAGAATCTCTTTTGCTTTATCCTGGTCATATTCTACTTCTGTTTCTTCATTGTACCATGGCATTTTGTCACATACACTGTACGCCGGTGTTCCATATCCATTCAGTACATTCCGGATCATTTCATCACGGTCGATACCAATGTTGATCGCACGTCTGACTTCTACATCACTGGTAAAATCATTTCCATAAGTTACTCCGTCAATTTCCTCTGCTGCCGTTGCAGGAAGATTAAATCCTCGGTTATCAACTGTCTGAACGCTGAACAGATCATAACCATCTACAGACATATCGGAATAGGAAGCAGCTGTATGTGCCACATCCACAGTGCCGGACTGAGCAGCTGTCAGTGCCGCATCCTCTTCCATGAAAAGTACGGTTACTTTTTTCATCGTCGGTGCTTCTCCATAATAATCCGGATTCGCCTCGAAGATTACCTGCTGTCCTTTATCCCACTGTTTCATAATATAGCGTCCGGAACCGATTGGATTCTGTCCGTAATTTTCATCATACGCATGTTCCGGAACAATTCCAACGATTGCCATGGTGTAAGGCCATACCGCAAACGGTGTATTCATATGGAATTCTACCGTTGTATCATCTACTGCCACTGCTTCTTTCAGCATGGAAAAGTCATTGACAGAGCTGTTATCACGACAGTTATTGTAGGTAAATGCCACATCTTCTGCAGTCAGTGGTTCCCCATCTGTAAACTTTACGTCATCACGGATCTTTACCGTCCAGGTAAGACCATCCTCACTCACTGAATAATCAGTTGCCAGATCCATTCCGATGGACAGGTCCGTATTCGTAACGGTCAGGGTACTCTGGATCAGAGGCTCATGTACATGTTCTCCTGCTCCCCATCCGTATGCCGGGTCAAAACCTGCTTCCGGTTCTGATGTCATCGGCATAGTCACGATCACTTCATCTTTTGCTGCACTTTCTTCCTGAGCAGCCCATATCGTTGCAGATCCTCCCACAAATGTTGCTGTCATACATACCGCTGTCAAAATTGCCAGTAACTTTCTCTTCACTATCTTCGTTCCTCCTTTTATTCTTCATTTGCGCACAAATGAGTAGCAGAGTCAGTGTAACATTTTTTACCATACTGCATAAGCACCCCAGGGGGATATTTACCCATTCATATATTGCATGTCTTACAGTATTTTTTTCATATCTGGAAATCCCCCCGGGAGGCTTGTACTTCAGGAACATTTTGATAAAATATAGTCAGCACAGCGAGATAAACGCTTCCACAAATCAGTTTTATACTCGTTGCAGCCGGCGCAAAGATTTGTGCCGGTTATCAAGTAAAGTGCACAGACCTCCGCGCAATGCGCATCTAAAAACTCATTAAAAAAAGTACTTCGTCCGCAGGAAGTACTTTTTTTAACGAAAAGATAATTATCAATATTATGATAGCATCTTCAGTTCATGCTCTTCATTCATACAGGCAAATCTGGTACCGATAGTTTCAGCCAGTTGTCTGTTATGTGTAATCGTAATCAACGTTTTTCCTGCTTTATGAAAACTCTGCAAAAACTCCACCAGCATATCCTGTGTTTTTTCATCAAGTCCTGCAAGAGGTTCATCCAAAATCAGAACCTCAGGATTCAATGAAAGAATACATGCCAATGAAACCTTTCTTTTCTCTCCTCCACTCAGATGATAGGGTGGTCTATCTCTTAGTTTTTCCAATCCAAATAAGTGCAGGCAGTCTTCTGTTCTTTTTTTAATCTCCGCTTCCGAAAGCCCCATCTGGACCGGGCCAAATGCAATTTCCTCCTCCACACTTCCACAGAAAAGCTGGGTATCTGCATTCTGAAACACATATCCCATCTGCTGATGAAACCATTTTGCAAACTGGCTATTTTTTAACGCTTTTTCATTAATTTCATGTCCCTGATAAAAATATTTTCCTTCCGATGGAAAAATAATTCCATTCAATAGTTTAATCAGTGTTGATTTTCCACATCCGTTAGGTCCCTGGATAACTATAGAATCTCCTCTGTTTATGTGAAGATCCACATATCTCAGTGCAATTTCTTTTTCATATGCAAAACATACATTCTCAAGTCTGATCATAACTGCCCTCTTCTGTCTTTTCCTGTCAATTATCATATCTTTCTGTTCAGATACCAGAACAATACAATACATCCAGCCATAATAAAAGTGCTGAAAATATCCGCTGCACATAACGTGTATTTCTGTTTTTTCTTATACTCTCCTGTAAATCCACGACAACACATTGCTGCATGCATTTCTTCTGCCATTTCACCAGATTTCAGAAATGAGATTCCCAACACACCTGACAAAGCTTTTGCTTTCTGAGGATTCTTTCCCACTGACCTTAACCGGACAGACGTAAGAATAGCTGCACATATCTCTCCAAGCACCGAAATATATTTCAAAGTAATATCCAGCGTAAAAATAAATATGGATGGCAGCCGAAAAGTTCTCATACTTCCTGTCAGTTTATTCCAGGATGTTCCTGATGACAAAATACCAACCAGAGTTACAGATACATATACTCTTGAAGTAATATTCATTAAAGTCTGAGGAGTTCCCATAAATACAGATGGGAGAAGGATCAATATAGAAAACAGAACCGCACCTGCTGTTCCTCTCAGGATCTGACGGATAGCTTTTGCCGAAAAAAACGCCAGTCTGACTGTCACTGCTGCACACATGATCAGAGTAAACAGATAATTTCCCGAACATGCAGTAAGAACAATATATAGAAGTGTATAAAACAGTTTCAGAGAAGGAGTGGCAGAAAATTTGCCATCCTTCCCTTCATAAAACCGCATTTTTGCAAGCACAGATAAAACTGATTTCGTACTTTTTGTTAAAAATGCTTCTTTATCTTTAGATGGAACATAAGTTTCTCCGGAACACATCCAGTCTGGAAGCATAGTTTCTTCTTTTTTATGATCATTCATCTGTTATGCAGCCTTCTTTTTAAAATCAACTTTCTCTTTCATCATTGAAGAAATAATCTTAAAAATGATCACCAGAAGTGCCACGCCTACAATAGCCGAAAGAATATATCCTGTCCACTCAGGTAACCCGGACATAGAATAATCAGGAAACAAAGTTGACAGTTCAAATCCATTGGTCATTCCTGACGGAGTGTATCCAAGCTGGCTTCCGCCACTTACCAGACCAGCGATTTCATCAGCACCCCATTCACCCCAGGCAGTACCGGTTGCCAGAAGTCCCAGAGGAGTCAGTACGATGAGAACAGCCATCAGTATATACAGTGGTTTAAATGCTGTCTTATCCGGAACAGCATCCAATGCTTTTGGTGTAACTTTTTCAACAAAGGTAAGTACCACTACTGTCAGAATAATCTCTGCCAGACCAAATAATGTAATATGTCCGATCATCATTGCAGGTATTGATACACTTAGCGGATACGGACAATAAAGAGCCTGGCCTTCTGCATTTTTGAACAGCAGTGGCTGAATACCAAATTCAACAGCTGCACAAAAGGCCGCAGCATTAATACCTATATATGAACCAATTGCCGCGCTAAGTTTGCGCATACCTGTTTTCTTCAAAAGAAGTTTATACAGGAAAAAGCCCAGATATGGCAATATAAATGCCATATTAAAACAGTTTGCCCCAAATGCAAGGATTCCGCCATCTCCAAAAAGAAGTGCCTGTATCAGCAGAGCAATAGAAACCGCTATGCACCCGGCTGCAGGACTTCCTGTCAGTATGGCAATAAGAGTTCCCCCTACTGCATGTCCTGTTGTACCGCCCGGAAGCGGAACATTAAACATCATTCCCAGGAATGAAAAGGCTGCCCCAATACCAAGAAGCGGCATCTTTGATTTCGGTATCTCTGTTTTTATTTTATGAATAGAATATCCCCACACCGGAAGCATGGCTGCTGTCATTACAGCACATGTTGACGGGCTTAAATAATTTTCAGGTATATGCATAAATATACTTCCTTTCCTGTGAAAATATTATTTTTATCTGGCGCGCACCTTACAAACAACTATATTGTAGCACCACATTAAAGCGTCAACAACCCACCCAAGGGGATATCTATATATTCTTATCCGGCATAGTTTTGCCTGTATTTTTCATACCACTATCGCACTTCCAAAAAAATCACATTCACGAAAGTACCGCATCCACCAGTCTTCGCGTATATTCTTCCTTTGGTTCATTAATGATATCATCGGGAATTCCGCTTTCCACTACTTTTCCCTCATACAGTACCAGAACCCTGTCACAGAACATCTGGACAAGGGCCAGATTATGACAGATAAAAATAAAAGACAGCCCTTTCTTCTCTTTTAGGTCTTCCAGAAGCTCCATGATCTGTTTCTGTATGGTTACATCCAGAGCACTGGTTGCCTCATCACAGATCAGAACTTTTGGTTCTACTGCCAGAGCTCTTGCGATCGCAGCCCGCTGACACTGTCCGCCACTTACCTCATGAGGATATCTTTTTGCATATTCCTTCTCAAGGCCGCACTGCTCGAGCAATTCTGCTACTCTTTTCTCTACATCAGCCTTTTTCATTCCACGGTTTCTAAGACTCTCACCGATTCCGTCACCCAGTGTCCTTCTGGGATCAAAAGAACCCACCGGATTCTGAAAAACCATCTGTATATCTCCATATACCTCTTTCAGCTGACTTTGTTTCAGTCTTGTAATATCTTTTCCTTCAAATTTCAGTGTGCCCTCTGTGATATCAGTCAGCCGGGTGAGTAGCTTTGCTATGGTACTTTTCCCACTGCCGGATTCTCCTACGATTCCCAGCGTTTCTCCTTTTTTTAGTGTAAAGCTTATATCATTTACTGCTTTAAAAGGATTTTTTCCTCTCTGGGTAAATATTTTTGTTAAATGTTCTGCCTCTAAAAGTATGCTCATACTCTGACCTTCCTTTGCAGCTTTGGTACAGCCTCCAGCAGTTTCCTGGTATACGGATCCTGGGGATGATTCAGTACACGATCTGCTGCGCCATATTCTACTGTTTTTCCATTTTTCAAAACCAGCACAGTATCTGCCATTGCCCGGACTACCCCGATATCATGTGTCACGAGCACGATTGCCGTTCCAAACAGCTCCCTTAACTTAAGCATTTCCCTTACAACCTGACGCTGTACAGACACATCCAGAGCACTGGTCGGCTCATCTGCAAATAAGATAGGCGGATTCATAAGCATGGCGATTGCTATACCTGCCCTCTGATTCATTCCGCCAGACAGTTCAAATGGATAACTGTCCCACACGCGCTGACTGTCCTTAAAGTTCAATTTGGCAAACAGATCCATTGCCCTGCTTTTGGCCTCACTTCTTGTTATCTTCGTATGTGCACGCATACTTTCATAAATCTGTTCTCCGATGGTGCGGATCGGGCACAGGGAAGCACCTGCATCCTGAAAGATCATGCCAATTCCTGCACCTCTGATCTTTCTTTTTTCTTTCTCCGATATATCTAGAATATTCTGATCCATATATCGGATATCTCCTCTTGTCACAAGACCATCCTGTCCCAGAAGTCCCATTGCGGCTTTGATCAGAGTGCTTTTCCCACTGCCGGATTCTCCCACAAGGCCAAGTATCTCTCCATGCTCAAGGGAGAAGCTCACATCATGAACCACCGCTTTCCCGCCAAATGATATCTCTACGGAATCGTAGGTCAGTATTTTTCTATCCATTTCTGTAAACCATCCTTGCTAATCCTTACCAAATCAGGGGCAAAATACCTTTTGCCCCTGAAATATCATCGTTCAAATATTCTTCATTTATTGTTACAATTTAGTTGATGTCCAGATCTGCTGTCAGTTCATAATAATCACATGGATGTGCAGTCAGTCCTGTTACATTAGACTGCATGATCATACTCATTCTCAGGTGAGAGCAGAATACATAGGCATTATCATCCAGGATTGTCTGCTGCATCTGAATTGCCAGATCTGAACGCTTATCTGCATCGAATTCTTGCTTCATCTGTTTTTCCAGATCTTCCAGTTTATCACTGTGATAATGTCCGTTATTGCTTGCAGATTCATCCAGTGTACAGGAAGTAAAGAAATACTCCGGATCTCCTGTAGGTGCAGTTACCATGGCACTTGCATATACATCCCATAATGTAGGGTCTTTACGGATAGTATTATTATCAGAGGTACAATTCACCTGAACATCCATACCAATTTCTTTTAAGGTTGCCTGTGCAGACTCTGCAAGAAGCGGAAGCTCCTGACGGCTGGGATAAGTAAGCCAGCGGATCTCCAGTTTCTGTCCGTCTTTTTCCCGGATACCGTCACCATCGGAATCCACCCATCCTGCTTCTTCCAAAACCTTTTTCGCCCCATCAGGATCATAGCTCTCTGTTGTCAGATTCTGTCCGCCAAAAGAGAACGTATCCGGGAAAACACCGACTGCAGGATATCCATATCCGTTCAGGAGCACAGACACAAAACTGTCCTTATCAATACCCATGGCAATTGCTTTACGCACTGCAGGGTCAGATGTTACAGGACTTTCAAAGTTCATCCACGCATAGAATGCACGGCTTGTAGCTGTGCTGGTAAATGTAAAATCATCATTTTCAAATAAGGGATAGCTTGCATATGCCATACCATAGGCAGCATTGATCTCCCCTGCCTGAAGAGCCATTGCCAGTGTATCACCGTCAGAGATTGTGCGGACAGTGATCTCATCCACATTTACATCTCCGTTCCAGTAGTTTTCATTCTTTACAAGATTAACATGATCATCTGTCACCAGTTCAGTTGCCACATAAGGACCTGTACCGATTACAATCCCATCATCACTGACACCTGCCTGCATATCAATAATGCATCCATAAGGATCACTGAGATAATTGATAAGTGCAGGCTTCGGTTCTGTAGTCTTTATGGTAACAGTATTTCCGTCAGCCTCGATAGTATCAATGCAGAGATCTCCTGCTGCACGCTCATGATTGGCAACCAGAGCCTCCAGGCTTTCCTTTACTGCCTCTCCGTCACAGGCACGTCCATTGGAGAACACAACTCCGTCATTCAGTGTGATCTTCCAGGTCAGCTCGTCAATATTTTCGTACTCTTTTGCGATCCATGGCTCTATTTCCATGGTATCGGAATAACGGAAAAGAGTTTCCCCTACTCCATAACGGATACACGCCCATCCTGCATATGTATTTTGTGGATTAATATCTGCCTCTTCATTTTCCGCATTAAAGGTGGTATCACCAAATACAAATGTCTTTTTGTCTGCTGCCAGTATTGGCATAGCTGTCACTCCTACAGCCAGCCCCAGGGCAATTGCCATTGCCAGAAATTTCTTTGCTCTCATTTTCTTTCCTCCTTATGTTTTCAATATTACTTATCATAAACGACTGTTCTTCGGATCCAGATAGTCACGGAATGTATCACCTAACAGATTGAAAATTGCCACAGATATAAAAATTGCAATTCCAGGTGATAATACTACCCATGGATATGTCTGGATCATACTTCGTCCGCCGCTCATCATACTTCCCCACTCAGCCATGGGAATCTGTGCTCCCAGTCCAAGAAATGACAGACCTGCAAGCTCCATCATCATGGTACCGATATCAAGCATGGCTGTTATCAGAACAGGCCCCAGCATATTTGGAAGAATATGCCTGAGCATAATCTGACCTGAGCTGTCACCTGCCAGTATTGCAGCATGAATATAGGGTTCCTCTTTTAATGCCAGAGTCTGCCCTCTGGCAATACGTGAATATTTCGGCCAGCTTACTACTGCCAGTGCTATAACAGCATTCTGAATGCCTCCCCCAAGAATAGCCGCAATCGCCATGGCAAATACAAGCCCAGGGAAAGCAAGACATACATCTGAAATCCTCATCATAACAGCATCTGCAGCTCCGCCAAAATATCCGCAGCATACACCCACAGCTGTTCCTAACACAGAGATCACCGCAACCAGGATAAAGGTGGAGAAAATACTGGCTCTTGCACCACTTATAACTCTGGACAGCATATCTCTTCCATATGTATCCGTTCCCATAGGATGCTGAAGACTGGGGGGCTGAAGCGCACTTGTCAGATCCTGTGCATAAGGGTCATATGGACAGAGATGCTCTGAAAAAACTGCAAGTATTACAAGCCCTATTGCCAGAATAAGAAAAAAGACCAGCTTTTGTTTTATATGGTTTTTCTTAATCTTCTGTACACGCACTGTCACATTTTTATTCTGCTTTTCACTCATTGTTTCACACCTCCCAGACGGATTCTTGGATCCATGAACCGGTATGACAGATCTGTAAGCAGATTTACCACAACATAGATGATTGCCATCCACATAACATATGCCTGAATAATAGGATAATCACGCATGGAAATGGCATCTACTGCCATCTTTCCAACTCCATCCCACATAAAGATCGATTCTACGATCGCAGTTCCTCCCAGCAGATTTCCCACTGACAGCATCAGCAAGGTAATGATGGTTACCAGCGAAGCCTTCATAATGCTTTTCCAAAGAGTAACAGAAAACTTTACTCCCCTTGCTTTCGCTCCTGCCACATAGTCTTTGCTTAATTCATCCAGCACAGTTGCACGGACCTGGCGGAGATACTTGGCTGACATGGCAATTGCCAGAGTGATTGCCGGCATTGCCACACTCTTTAAGCTTACTTCTTTGGCTATAACCGGAAAAATCCTCAGCCTGATCGCAAGAAAATACATCAACAGCAATGATACAAAAAAATTAGGAAGACTGTTTCCTATAAAGCTGCATAAGCGGATCAGATAATCCATAATCGTATTCTGTTTCACTGCTGACAGAATCCCCAAAGGGATTGATATGATGATGGTCAGCAAAATAGATGTCACTGTAAGAAGCAGCGTTGCCGGAAGCTTCGATATGAACGTATCAAAAACCGGAAGACTGGATACATAGCTGTTTCCCATATCTCCATGAAGCAGTTTCCCAAGCCACACAAAATACTGGGTCAGAAATGGTTTATCCAGTCCCAGCTGTTCTCTGGCTGCATTTAACCTATCTTCTGATACAATCTGTCCTGTATTTTCCATTTTTTGTGTTACCACATCGCTTCCGGCAATCCGCATCATGCCATAGGAAAGAAAAGTAATCGCAAACAAAATGGGAATCAGCTGAAGCAGTCGTCTGAATGCATATTTTTTCATTTGAGTATCTCCATTTTATAATTTTTCAAAATTGTACTCTTAATTAGCCACCATTCAGTTTAACAAAAACAAAAATAGCCCACAACCCACCCTGGGGGTTATGAGCTATTCTTAATTTGAATATCTGTCTTTATTTTTGGAATAGGTAAATAGCTGGACAGTAGACATTAGACAGCACCAGTCTAAACGGAACAGCTCACCGCAACGAGCAAGAAAGCCCTCAGAGCGGCAACTCTGAGGGCTTTCATTTCGCTTCATGGAATTTCACTTCATTTCTTAGCTACTATTTGTATATGCAAAATAAGTTAAAAAGTCAACTACAATTTTTATTAATGCTTCGGCAGTCTGCTCTTTAAAAACTCCACAAGTTCAGCCACACTCTCATCCATTTCTTCTCCTTTGTGGAGTATAAAACCAAAAATCACTTTACTGTCTCCAAGATCCAGAGGGATTCCCGGTGTAGTTCCTTCTTTGTTTTCTGACAGGTAACTTCCGCTTATATTTGCCACCTTACTGTTCTTCAGCATTTTTTCCATAATATAATCACTGTTGGTCAGCACGGAAATATCAATGTCCTTCCATTGGAATGCATCCTCTTTTACAGCACCGATGTCAAAAAATTCATCCTGATAATTCTGTATAAAACGGATTCCTTCCAGGTCTTCCAGTTCTGCCCTCTCTTTGCCGGAATTGTAAAGCTCTGTCAGCTGTCCCGGATACAACATTACATCTGTTTCATAGATAGGTTCGAAATGCATTTTGTTTTTTGACAGTTCATACAAAAAATTTTCCTTCTGCTGACTGAGGATATATACAAAACCAATGTCATCCATATAATCCCGTACTCTTTCCATTACGCTTTGTACGCCTGCTGTTGTCACCTGGAAATGGTAATTTTTTTCATAAGTTTCATTATAAAAGTCTACAAACTGATTGGCAAACCAGGAACTAGGATTTAAAGATATCCGGATCCATTTTGTCATTCCGCTGGAAGCCATATTTTCCAGAACATTTACTTCATTTATAATTTTAGACGCATATTCATAAATCTTGTGCCCCTGTACTGTTAGTCTGATTCCTCTCGGAAGCCGTTCAAAAAGCTGCATTCCCAGCGTATCTTCCAGTCCCTTGATCACTTTGCTGACACTCGGCTGTGTTGAATATAGATTTTTTGCCGCCTCACTGAACGACCCGGTCTGCGCACATACCACCAAATACTGTAACTGTTTTAAATCCATTAATGTAGGCTCTCTTTCTGGTTTATTTTAAATTCTCCCAGTCTTTCCATATAAACAGCCTGCTCATCTGCAATTTCTGATGCACCCGGATCATAAATGATTCCCTGTTCCATACGTTCTTTTTGAGTCATAATATTTCTCCCCTTATAATTTTGTGCAAATAAGATCATAAACTGCGCGCATAAGTTCTTTTCCTCTGCGGCATTCCGATACAAATGTGACAACTGCATTTTTATCCGGAAGAACCATGGAAATCTGGCAATATTTTCCATCTGCTCTGTATGAATTGTATTCTCCGCGCCAGAACAGATATCCATAATGATCCACATCAGCAGCTTTTGTGCTTTCTTTTATCCACTGTTCAGACAGTATCTGTCTGCCATTCCATCTGCCTTCATTAAGATAGAAAAGACCAAATTTGTGAAGTTCAGAAAGGGTAAGGAATAATCCACCTGCTCCAAAGCTATTACCAAGAGGATCTGTTTCCCATGTCGGGCGTTTTATCCCAAGATGTGAAAACAATCTGGGTGTGAGATAGGAAACAAGATCACATCCGGACCGTCTCTGTACAAGAATTCCAGCCAGATACGGACCAACATTATTATATACAAAATGTGTTCCTGGCCTATATTTAAAAGGAACAGCCAGAGACATCTTTACCCAGTCATCTTCCTTATATAACGGGCGCTGTTCTCCCATAAGATTTCCTTTTTCCTGTCCCAGGCACATGGTCAGTAAATCCCGGACTGTTGCAGATTTCAGGTTATCATCAATATTCTCCGGCATATCTCCTGAAAATGCTTCTGTAAGCTTTTCATTCAGATCAATCAAACCTTCCTGAACAGCAAAACCAACTGCACAGGATGTAAAGCTTTTCGTTGCAGAATAGATATTTCTCCTGCATTCAGGCTCACTGTGCCACTCTGCTGCCAGTTCTCCGTCTTTTGTAATTTTAATTCCAAGAACGTTAAGATTCTTTGCTACTTCTATAAATTCAGAAATATCCATATCAAAGGCCCTCCTGTTAATTTTCTTATGATATATTCGTATTATTATATAACACATTCTTATTCTGAGGCAAGGTATAAAAATTCCCCTTGCTTTTTATAATTAAAGCAAGGGGAAAAGAAAATACATATGTTCCTTTTTGACTAAACCCTATTTCGGTTCCGATTTAACCACGATTATTTATTTAATCCTTTATCAGAAACCAACTTCTGTTCCATAATATGTGCATGTCAGGAGTTTTTCCATATTTGCCGGATCGATTGCTCTTGGATTTGAGCCGGTGCATGCATCACCTACTGCAAGTTCTGCGATCTTTGCAACTTTTTCCTTGAACTCATCTTCCTGAATTCCAAAATCTTTTAATGTTTTTGGGATATTTAATCTTACATTGAATTCATCAATTTTTTCACAGAGACTGTTGATCAATGCCTTCTGGCATGTTCCTTCCAGTCCCATTCTTCTTGCGATTTCTGCATAACGCTCTGCCGCTACAGGATCTTTCGCATTATATTTAATTACATATGGAAGATAGATTGCATTTGCACATCCATGTGGAATATGACCTGTAGAAAATGCAGCTCCTGTTTTATGAGCCATTGAATGAACAATACCAAGCAGTGCATTGGAAAATGCCATTCCTGCCAGACACTGTGCATAGTGCATCTGCTCACGTGCCTCCATATTTTTATTATAAGATGCCGGAAGATATGTCAGCACCATCTCGATTGCCTGCAATGCAAGCGGATCTGTATATGGACAGTGTAAAGTAGAAACATATGCTTCAATTGCATGTGTTAATGCATCCATTCCGGTATACGCTACCTGTTTAACCGGAAGTCCTTCTACCAGTTTCGGATCAACAATTGCCACATCTGGTGTGATATTAAAATCTGCCAGAGGATATTTAATTCCTGTATTATAATCAGTAATTACAGAGAAAGCCGTAACTTCTGTAGCTGTTCCTGATGTGGATGGAATTGCCGCAAATCTGGCTTTCTGTCTTAATTCCGGGAATCCAAAAGGTGTAATAAGATCTTCAAATTTTGTATCCGGATATTCATAAAATGTCCACATTGCTTTCGCTGCATCAATTGGTGATCCACCGCCCATAGCAACGATCCAATCCGGCTGAAATTCCTGCATCACTTTTGCACCTTTCATAACCGTTTCTACTGATGGATCTGGTTCAACGCCTTCAATCAGCTGAACTTCCATTCCGCCTTCTTTTAAATAGTTGACTGCTTTATCCAAAAATCCCTGACGTTTCATGGAACCACCGCCAACAACAAGGACTGCCTTTTTTCCTTTTAAATTTTTCAGTTCTGCCAGACATCCTTTTCCATGATAAATGTCTCTTGGTAATGTAAATCTTGCCATTGCTGTTCTCTCCTTTAAAATTATGCCAGTTTACATGCTGCTGCAGAAGGCACTCACCTCTTCTGTCAGTTCGCATTATATCATTGTTAATTTTATAACGCAATAGTATTTTGAATTATTTTAATATTTGATATTTTTTGTCATTTACTCTATATTATTATCATATATCTGCTATTTTTCTATCATATGTCTGCTATTGTGCCAATATTTTCCATGTATTATTTGTTTATTTTTTAACATTTTTTTTAAATTATAAACATCTCAATCCTGTTCTTATAAATCAAGAAATCGTATACTGTATAACATATAAACAAAAAAAGCCAGAAACACAACCTACCGTTGCATCTCTGACTTCCCGTTCTGTAAATTTATTTTTGTCTCTACAAATTACTCAGCCTTGTTGTCCGTTCGCCTGACGAATCATTATTTAATATCCATGCAAATGCTTTCTCGCAGTTCTTATATCTGCTTCTTTAAAGTGGTTTCCTTTATTCCATTCCAGTATACAATTAATTCCATTTTCCAGCAAACAGCGATATTCCTCTTTGATGCAGTTACCGATTTGTGCCATAACAGGATTTCTTGTCTTTTCTTCTCTATCTCCGAGACTTAAATAAACGTTCTGACTTTTTATCTTATATGTCTTCATATAGTCAATGAAGCCAGGAAACCATACAGATGGGGATGCTGCTGCAACACCTGAGAATATATCTGTCTGGCAGGCTGCCCATAACGCAAATAATCCTGCAAGGGAATATCCACCTATATAATATTTTCTGTTTTTATCTGCGCAAAGTGCGATAATCTCTCTCTTAACGTCTTTGACGCGCCCGCCACCAAAATCCTCCTTCTTGGAATTACCGCCGGTGCTTTCCATGGAGACAGATCATCATTCCAGTTTTCTACCTTTGTCGCAATAAATCTGAATTCCTTAGAAGTCCTTTTTTCAATTTCTCTGACCTCATTCTCAAGACTTGCCAATTCATGCTCACCCGTTGGCTGAATCAGAACAGTATCTGCTTCTGGATTTCCATATTCATATGTGATCATCTTCTACCCGCCAATTCTCTTATCACAATTTCTATCCCGCCTGTTGGTGCGCAGAATCTCGGATCGCGTTTTTTACAGTTTGCATATGCTTCTTCCAGGTCAAACCATTCTACGGTTTCCACTTCTTTCTTTCTGGAGAACCAGCTTTGTCTCATCTACAGGCTGACTGTAAATATACACAAAAGCGATTTCATTATCCCGGAACATTTTTCCGTAGAATTCTTTCTCATAGGATATACGAAAATTTCCGGCAAATTCCAGTTCCTGCGGCTGTGCACGGATTCCCAGTTCCTCGTGAAACTCACGTAATGCCGATTCCAGAGGCTCATCACCTGCCTGGATATGTCCCGCTGATGAGGTATCAAACATTCCCGGAAAGGATTCTTTATTCATAGCCCTTTTCTGCATAAGAACCTGATATCTGCCATTTACTTTCCGCACAATCCAGATATGTGCTGTCCTGTGGCGAATTCCCTGTGAATGAGCAATCGAACGCTCAACTTTTTCCCCTGTTGGATTTCCCTGTTCATCTACAATATCTATGTATTCCATTTGTTATTTCTCCAGTTAATTTTATTTTTTCATTTATTACTTTACAAGTTTAATCCTTAGAGCAGGGATACGCAATAAATATTCTGTAATTTAACCGAAAAGTAATTCCACTGACAGACCCGGAAGCCAATGTCACTTATCATCTAATCAGCCGCAAAGAACATAAAAATTTACTTCCATTTTAACAGGAGTGCCGAATTAATAATTACAAGTACTGAACCGGCATTGTGTACCAGTGCTCCAACTACAGGGTTCAGAATTCCCGTGATAGCAAGAACGATTGCCAGAAAATTCAATGCCATCGCGGACGCAATGCTTGATATGTCCTTCCAGAACTACTTTTCCACATCCATGTAATGCAGATTTCGCTGCATTGATCTGTGAAAGGACATCTTCACATGGAATATCCTCATCAATCATACGGTCAATTGCCTGTACCTGTCCGATGATTTTCTTTAATCTGCGGTGTAAATTATCAGTATCCATACACTGTTTCATATCCGACCTCCTGTTTACGGGGATATTTATCAAAAAATATCTGTAATTTGTTTTACTGCTTTCTTTTTTAACTATAGCAATTATCTGTTATGTCTCTTTTTTTGTCAAGTATTGACCTTGCCAGACTCATACTATTCCCCGTTTTTTTGTTCACATTTTCACTAATCCAATCAATCTGATACGAAAAAGAACCGCCTTTTTTTAGTCCTATAATCAAACTTTATTCAGGATACCTGTAGATTGTAAGAACAGTACCAGCATAATAATTGGCATCAGATATTTGATCATCATAGCTGCAGT
>NZ_JBWLUT010000165.1:0-16637 GCF_056504575.1 Blautia sp. CGZ-1-C1 | reverse complement strand
AGCTATTATGGAATGTACGGAATGTATGGATATGCTCCACAGCAGCAGGAACAGGAAGTAGAGGGCAGCGGTTCAGGTATTATCGTAGGTAAGAATGATGATGAACTTCTGATTGCTACAAACTACCATGTAGTAGAGAATGCAGATACATTGTCTGTTGCATTTGCAGATGGAAATGCTGTAGAGGCATCTGTAAAAGGTTTTGATGAAGAGAGAGACCTTGCGGTTGTATCTGTAGCACTGGATGATATTAAGGATGATACAATGGATGCTATTTCTGTTGCAAAGATCGGCAGTTCCGATGACCTTAAAGTTGGTGAGCAGGTAGTTGCAATTGGTAATGCTCTTGGATATGGACAGTCTGTTACTACTGGTATTGTAAGTGCTAAGAACCGTAGAATGGATTCTGAAAAAAGTACAGTAACTGATGGCAGCGATGACAGCAGTGACGGTGTAAATCTGATCCAGACAGATGCGGCAATTAACCCTGGTAACAGTGGTGGTGCTCTTTTAAATATGGAAGGTGAAGTTGTAGGTATCAACTCTGCAAAACTTGCATCTACAGAAGTTGAAGGTATGGGATATGCGATTGCAATTTCTGATGTAACCGATATTCTTCAGAATCTGATGAATGAGACTTCCAGAGATAAACTGGATGACTCTGAACATGGTGTGCTTGGAATTGTGGGTTCATCTGTAAGTTCAGAGGCAGTTCAGATGTACGGAATTCCGGCAGGTGTATTTGTATCAAAAGTAACAGAAGGCGGAGCTGCTGATAAAGCAGGGCTGAAATCAAACAGCGTTATCACTGAGTTTAATGGAAAAACAGTTTCCAGCATTAACCAGCTCATGGAATATCTTTCCTATTATGAGCCAGGTGAAGAAGTAGAGCTGACTGTACAGGTTCCGGACGGTACAAGTTATAAAGAAGATACTGTTAAAGTAACTTTGGATGAGAACACTGATGCCGGAAAAGACAGCGACAGTAAAGATAGTAAGGAAAAAGACAAAAAGGATTCTAAAGACGATTCTGATGAAGATACAATGGAAGATTTCGGAAACGAGGATGATCAGGAATCAGATGATTCAGATGAGAGCGATAATCCATTTATCCAATATTTCCAGAGTCAGGGATTCTTCAGATAAAACTAATCCGAAAGATAGAACAATAGAGGAATAATTAATTCATTGGAAACTTAAAATATTAAATGGGCACTTTTGTATGTGACAGATGATTACATATGGAAGTGCCTTTTTTAGAAGAATACTTGAGAATGGCTACATGGTGTGATAAAATAGTGCTATTGCATAAACTGGCGGATTATAGAGTCGCGGGTTTGAAATTCAGAAATCTTATTACATATGAATGAGAAATATGTTTGTGTTTTTTGAATAGTAGTGTATAGATTTATTCTTACAGAAGGATGTTAATAGAAATAAAGAGGAGAAAAATATGACTGTAAAAGAGTGTTATGAACAGATGGGTGCTGATTACGAAGGCGTTCTTGGAAGATTAAGAAGTGAGGGACTTATTAAAAAATTTGCGAAGAAATTTCTGGATGATGGAAGTTTCCAGAGCCTGAAGGATAATCTGGCACAGGGAAATGGTGAGGAAGCTTTTCGCGCCGCCCATACATTAAAAGGTGTATGCCAGAACCTTGGATTTGACAATCTCTATCAGGTTAGCTTTGATATTACAGAAAAGCTCAGAGGAAGAGAAACAGATGGTTGTGAAGAACTTTTTGCAAAAGTGGAAGAGCAGTATAAGAAAACGACAGATGCAATCCATATGATGGAGGACTGATATTGTGAATTGCAGAAAAGAGGACATGGTTCTGTATGCGATTACAGACAGGCATTGGCTTAACGGTGAATCTCTTTATCAACAGGTTGAGAAAGCTTTGCAGGGCGGGGTAACTTTTCTGCAGCTGCGAGAGAAGAATCTGGATAAAGAACTCTTTATGAAAGAGGCCAGAGAGATTAAGGAGTTATGCAGAAAGTATAAAGTCCCGTTTATTATTAATGATAATGTAGAAATTGCGAAGGCAATCGATGCAGATGGTGTCCATGTGGGGCAGAGCGATATGGAAGCCGGAGATGTACGTAAGAGACTGGGCGCAGATAAGATTATTGGTGTATCTGCCAAGACGGTTGAGCAGGCTCTTCTTGCAGAGAAGCATGGTGCAGATTATCTGGGTGTGGGAGCTGTTTTTTCTACCAGTACTAAGACAGATGCAACTGGTGTTTCACATGAAACATTGAGAGATATTTGCCAGGCGGTTAAAATTCCGGTAGTAGCGATTGGCGGTATCACTAAGGACAATGTGGACGAACTTTCCGGATATGGTGCAGATGGAATTGCAGTGATCAGTGCGATTTTCGCGCAGGAGAATATCACAGAAGCTGCGAAAGATCTGAAGCAGCGTTCGATGCAGATGGTTAGCAGTAATGGAAAATAAAAATCATATGACTGGTACTATAAATGCTATAGAGAATAATATTAATCATAATATTCAGGGTGCGATTTTTGATGTAGATGGAACGTTGCTAGATTCCATGTCTGTATGGGAGGATATTGGAGAACGATATCTTATAAGTCTGGGAATTATGGCGAAAGACGGGCTTGGAGATGCGTTACATACAATGAGTCTGGAGCAGGGAGCTGTTTATCTGAAGGAAGAATACCGACTTGAGAAAACTGTACCGCAGATCGTAAAAGAAGTTCTGAAAATAGTAAGTGATTTTTATCGCTTTGAAGCACCTTTAAAGCCTGGTGTGAAGGAAACACTGGAGTGGATGAGTAAACAACAGATAAGAATGGTGGTTGCGACTTCAGGAAACAAAGAGCTTGTGGAAGCTGCGCTGGATAGAAATGGAATTCTGAAATATTTTGAGTGGATTTATACCTGTACAGAAGTAGGAGCCGGAAAAGATGAGCCTGAAATTTATCTGAAAGCAGCAGAGACTCTGCAGGCAAAACCTGAAAATATAGTAGCATTTGAAGATGCGTTTCATGCAGCTGAAACTGCGAAAAAAGCTGGATTTAGGGTGATTGGTGTTTATGACGTCAGTAATGAAGAGAATATTTCTCGAATGAGAGAAGTATGTGATTGCTATTATGACAGAATGGATGAAGTAATAAAATATGATCAAGTTGCATCGATAAATGTAGTATGAAAGAGTAAGAATTAAATTTGAGGAATAGCATGAAATGATAAATAGAATCATAATACTTTGAGAATTGTGTTGTGATTGGATTATCTGTAAATAAAATGAGGATATTATATTTACTGTCTGGACTATGTGATTTAAAGTCCAGACAGTATTTCTTTATATCATAAGAAATTACTCTGTGGTATTTCTACAAATATAAAAATTTTTCCAATCAGTTTTTTGACTTAAAGCAGCTTAATACCAACGTGTCATTGGCAGATCATTATTAATGCCTTTGGTCATGAGAATCTGGTGAATATCGATAATTCCATTATGGAATGTTGCGGCACATGCTGACAGATAGAGATCCCACATACGCAGGAATGATTCGTCAAACATTGTTTTTTCTTTTTCCATATTGTCGCGGAAATTCTTTTCCCAATGGAGTAAAGTTTTATTGTAATGCAAGCGGAGATTCTCGATATCCAGTGTATGGAAGTTATCTTCTGCCATATGATTCAGGATTTCTCTGAGACTTGGAACGGTTCCGCCTGGGAAAATATATTTTTTGATCCATGGATCACCCGGATGTTCTTTGAGTGCGCTGATAAAGTGAAGCAGGAATAATCCGCCTGGTTTCAGAACTTTCTCTACACAATCAAGGAAGAGCTGATAATTATCACGTCCGACATGTTCCAGCATACCAACACTGACAACGCGGTCAAACTGATAATTATGTTTCGGAAGATCACGATAGTCCATCAATTCGACAGTAAGATAATCTTCCAGTCCTTGTTCCTTAATACGATTCTGGAATTCAGCATATTGTTCATGGCTTAAGGTGATTCCTGTGCCATGAATTTTGTATTTCTTAGCGGCTTCGATTAACAGAAAGCCCCATCCACAGCCGATATCCAGAAGACTCATACCTTCTTCAAGATGTAATTTCTTAAGAATATAATCTACTTTATTTACCTGTGCCTGATATAGCGTATCATCTTCATGAATGAAGTAACCACAGGAATAACTCATTGTTTCGTCCAGCCATAATTTATAAAAATCATTTCCAATGTCGTAGTGGCTGGTTACTTCTTTTTCCTGGTTCTTTTTTGATGTGGAGCTGAACATGATCTTTTTTAAGGCTGATTCGTTGGTTGAAAATTTACCCATCTGTCCAAGAAAATGATCAAGTGCTTCGTAAAGATTTCCCTCGATGTCAAGATCTCCACGCATATAAGCTTCGCCTAATGCAAGAGATGTACTCTTGACTAGATCTGCGAGAGGAATTACTTTTTTAAAATTTACTGTAAATGTAGGTTCACCCTCTCCGATGTGATACTCGGAATTCTTGAACTTTACCAGAAATGGATAGTCTGTAAAGCGCTCAAGGAACTGCACCATTGCTTTCTCTTCGGCCTTTTCTTCTAATGTCTCAAACATAATAGTTTACCTCCTTTAACACAGGCTTATGATACACCTTAGGAGGGTGTTTTCGTCAAGGGGGGAATTATACAAAGATATGGGAAAAATAGAGGAATCTTTTGATAGAATTTTCAATATTTTTTGTGTAAAAAAATCATCTGATGAATTGAAATACACTCTCCAATATACTATAATTGCAATATAAAACACAAAGGAGGATGTAGTCAGAAAAACTGATCAGGAGGAATCAAATGATGAAGAAGAGAAAAAGTTTTGCAGGATTAAAAGTGTCATTGGCTGCTGCGGCATTGACTGCAGCGCTCACATTTGGAGCAGGCAGTGTATATGCAGTAGATTTGCCACAGGAGGGTGGAAGTGAGTCAACAGTGACAGTAACGCCGACACCGGAAGTAACACCGACACCAGAAGTAACGCCGACGCCGATTCAGCCATTGCCAACAGTGAAACCGAAACCGAAAAATGGACTGCGCAAGGAAGGCAGTATATATCGTTATTATGTAAATAACAAACTAGTCAAAAGTAAATGGAAGAAAGTAAATGGCAAACTTTACTGGCTTAAATCAAATGGGGTTGCTGCGCATGATGGATCTTATAAAGTAAATGGTACTTATTATGTATTTAATAAATATGCACAGAGAGTTATGCCAGGAAAGAAAACGATTGTGAATGTCAATGGCGTGAAATATTTCGTTGATGCCAAGGGAAAGGTCGTTACAGGATGGAATGAACTGAATGGTAAAATGTACTATGTGTATAAGAACGGCAAGTGCGCAACAAATGAGACCGTAGGCGGAATTAAGTTTAATAAAAACGGGTATGCATCAAATCTGACACAGGCGAGATGCAAACTTGCGGCAAGAAACTTTATTGAACGCCATAGTAATGCCAATGCAAGCAACTATGAAAAGTTCCGTTCATGCTTCTATTACATTATGGCTTATACGAATTTTGTAGGATATATGGATCCTACACCGCAGGAATTTAAGACAAAGGACTGGGTTTATAAATATGCCCTTCAGATGTTCCAGAATGGTCTGACAGGAAACTGTTATGGAATTGCCAGCAGTGTGGCAGCAATCGCGAAGGAACTGGGATATGAGCCATATGTCATTACGATTCCGGACGGACATAGTTTTGTAACAATCAATGGACTTTACTATGACAATATGTACGGAACCTTATTTGGTGCAGCTACACGTCCTGCATACACAGTAGAATATAGAATTAAATTCTGAGAGGAGAAAGAAGAATGAAAGGATTAAAGAAAGCCCTTGCAGTCGTACTTTGCATGCTTCTTATGCTGACACCGTTAGCTACTGTAGCAGAAACAGTGACGGTACATGCAGCACAGGATGTTAAGACTGTTAAGGTAAAAACGGACAAAAAAACAGGTAAGAGATATGGTTATGATGAAAATAATCAGAAGGTTACTATGACATGGGGAGTAACTTCCAGTGGATTCCGTTATTACTTCGGAAAAAACGGAGCTGCTTATCAGGCAGATAAGGATACGGTTGGTAAATATGGTATTCTGATTAAGAAGATTGATAAAGTATATTATGGATTTGACGTAAGTGGTCATACAGTGAAGGGAATCCGCGTAGGAAGTATAAGCATGTACGATATTCCAAAGCTGTATTACTTCAATCCTAAGACAGGAGCTGTAGATAATAAGAAAACATCTTTATACAGAAAATATGCAGCAACCTCTACACTTGCGAAACAGAATAATGCGTCAAAGATCAAGAAAGTTCTTGGAAAATATAAAAAATGTACAGTAAGCAAGTCTAATACCTGTATGTTGGATGGAAACGGTAAGGATGTCACTTATGTTTATGATTATGTACAGTTAAATGTTGTACGTCCGACAGGAAAGGGAAGCAGTGCAGAAGTTGTCGCAAGTATTACAGTAAGACAGTAAGATGGGATAACATATAGAAGTGTAAATCGAGTATAAGCAGCGAAAGAGGATACGCTTATTCGTTCGGCTGCTTTTAGGATAAAAAGGAGGAAAAGGATTATGAATAGAAAAAAGCTCACCGCATTATTACTCAGCTCAATTATGGCGGTAACACCTGCAATGCCAGCTATGGCAGATCAGTCAACTGTTAGTGATTATGTAGAAGCAACTGCTGATGATGTATCAGACGATACCTCAGATGATACAACAATCGCTCCGGCGCCGCTTCCGGATCCAACCGTAAAAAGCGGATGGGAAACCGTTGATGGAGTTAAGTATTACTATGAAAACGGAGAGAAAGTTGTAAACAAGGCAAAGAAGATTGGTAAATATACTTATTGCTTTGATAAAAATGGTAAGCTTGTAACAAACAAACCATATTACAAATTTAACTCTAAAACTTACTATAAGATTAAAAAGAATGGCCAGGCAACTAAATTATCAACAGTTGAAACAATGGCTGCGATCAGACTTATAAAATGTAAAGGAAATCTGAGAAAGGCATTTAACTGGTCTGCATCTTTACAATATGCAGGAAATATAAAGATTTCAAAGAAAACGCCAACTGAATACGGTCTGTATGGATTTAAGACAGGAACAGGAGACTGCTATGTAATGGCAGCTACTTTCTACTGGATGGCTAAAGTTGCAGGATATGATGCCCATTATGTAAAAGGATATTTCAAGAAATCCAATGGTAAAGGTGCACATGCATGGGTTGAAATCGATCAGAAGGTTGGCGGAAAGACAAAAACTTATGTATATGATCCGAACTTCCAGCAGGAATATAAACTGAATGGATACAAACTTACTTATGGCGCAAAGAAAACACTGAAGTATATTAATTATAAGAGAGTTAATTAAGAACTATAAAGAATGACAGAAAGGATTAAGGCAATGAAAAGAAAAATCGTAACAGCATTTATGATGGCAGCACTTGGAAGCAGTCTTGTATTCAGCCAGGCAGCTATGGCAGCGGACACTACAGCAAAGATTGAGACTTCAGAAGATGCAGATAAGGATTCTACAGCAGAAGACAAAGACGCAGCAGATGATACGAAAGATGCTGATAAAGCTGATGAGAATAAAGATGAAGATTTAAAGACAATCGGTGAGAAGCCGGAAGAGGATACGGAAGGAGCACTTTCTGTAAAACTGAAAAATACAACAGGCAAAGTAATCACTGGTGTTGCTGTAAAGAATGAAAAAGATGAAGAGTATCCGGATAACTTTCTGAAAGAGGAAGATAAGTTTGAAGCAGACGAGGAAAGAGTTCTCTGGTTTGATCCAAACGCAAAGGATAAAGAAAACGAAGGTAGCAAAGACACAGCAGATGATACCGCAAAGACAGAGGAAAAATCTGACGGTGAAGACAAAGATGATGCTGAGAAAGAAATTCCGAAATATAACATTCAGTTAACTTTTGAAGATGGAACAACAGCAGAAATTCATACCTTCCCATTTGGTGACACAGAAGAAGCAGAGCTTCATCTGGAAGGAGATATCGCATATCTGGTATTTGACAGCATCAGCCAGAAGAAAGAATTCAATACTCTGGAAACAGAGAAAGCTTTAGCTCCGAAACCAACAGAGGCAGCTGCACAGGCATCAGAGTCTCAGTCAACTCAGAGCTATGACAATAGCAGTGATTATGATTACAGCAATGATTACGACTACGATACTGATTATGACTATGATTCAGATTACGACTATGATGGATCAGATGATGGCGGATCAGACGACGGCGGTTCCGATGATGGCGGAGACGGATGCCTGGATAATGGATTATTAAATTAAGGAAATTTAAGAATAATTAAACACAGGGGCGCTGCATTATTTGATATAATGTAACTGTTCGAAAGGTTACTATCTTAAGAGGGTGATGAACAGTTACGACATGATACTATAGTGCGGTGCCTTTGTTTGTTAGAAAAATAAGGAATGTATTACTGTCTGATCATACAAAATAAATTACGTTGTTACGAGTTGCATTGTTGAGTATAAAGCAGACAGTGTTGTACATATTCAGGGAGATAGATCATGTCATTAGTTTCAAACTTGTTTTTATTGTTTGTGGCGGCAAGTGTACTGGTTTATTATATCGTGCCTCACAAATTTCAGTGGCTGGTTTTATTATGTTTCAGCTACATCTATTATCTGGCGGGTGGTGTCCGCTACGTAGGATTTCTTCTCTTTTCCACGCTGGTTACCTGGCTGATCGCACTTGCTGTTGAGAAAACAGAAGCGAAAGGAAGCCACAAAGGCGCAAGAAATCTTTTGGTCCTTGGGTTACTGTTAAATTTTGGAATGCTTGGTGTCGTAAAGTATACGAATTTTGCGATTGAGAACCTGAATGCTTTATTCCACATGAATTTAAGGGGAATGGAGATTCTGCTTCCTCTTGGTATTTCGTTTTATACTTTCCAGTCTTCCGGATATCTTCTGGATGTGTACTGGAAGAGATGTGAAGCAGAGAAAAATCCTGTGAAATATGCGTTATTCGTATCTTTCTTTCCACAGATTCTGCAGGGACCGATCGGAAGATACAGCCGTCTGGCACATCAGCTTTATGAGCCTCATAAATTTGAGGGGAAAAATATTACCAGAGGTTTTGAACGTATTCTCTGGGGGTTCTTTAAGAAGATGATTCTGGCGGACTGGGCAGCAGTGTTTGTTGATGCAATTTTTGACAATCCGGATCAGTACAGTGGACTGGCGCTGTTTGGAGTGCTGTTTTACACCGTTCAGCTGTATGCAGATTTTTCCGGTGGTATGGATGTAGTAATTGGTATCGCATCTATGTTTGGAATAGAATTGGATGAAAACTTCAAGCGTCCGTTCTTCTCCATTTCTATTACAGATTTCTGGCATCGCTGGCATATTACACTTGGCACCTGGATGAAGGATTATGTGTTCTATCCGGTTACCTTATCCAGATGGATGGGTAAATTCGGAAAATGGGGCAAGAAAGTATTTGGCAAAAAAACGGGACGTACCCTTCCAATCTGTCTTGCAAACCTGATTGTATTCTTCGTTGTTGGTGTATGGCATGGTGCTGCATGGAAGTACATTGTGTACGGTATGTATAACGGTATCATTATTGCTTTCAGCGGACTTATGGCAGAGCATTACAGAAACTGGAAAAAGAAATTTAATATTACAGGTAAAGAGAACTGGTATCATGTTTTCATGATCATCCGTACGTTTATTCTTGTAAATATCAGCTGGTTCTTTGACAGAGCAGATACAGTGGGACAGGCGTTTCATATGATGAAACTTTCTGTGACTAAGTTTACTCCGTCACAGTTACTCCTGATTCCGGCTGGTAAAGAAGGTACTGCCTTTACGCCTTATGCACTGGCAATTCTGGCGGTTGGCTGCATGATTCTGTTTATCGTAAGTGTCCTTCAGGAACGTGGCATGAAGATAAGAGAAAAACTTGCAGGACTTAGCCTGCCGGTTACTGTAGCAATTTATTTTTGTCTGCTGGCATCCATCGGATTCTTCGGATCAACAGCAGTAGCGAGAGGATTTATTTATGCACAATTTTAAGAAAGTTTTAAAAACGTTCCTGGTATTGGTCGTATGTGCGGCTCTTCTGGCAGCACTTGACCTGGCACTTTATCCATGTACATTTATGAGAAATGATGTGCATGCAGTTGTGACACAGCAGTTTGATGACATTATCGTGGGAACTTCCCATGGAAAGATGGATATTGATCCGGAGGTGATGCAGGAAGTTACCGGACGCAGTGGACATAATCTTTGCGTTGGCGGTGAATATGGAATTGATGCGTACTACCTGACAAGGCTGATCAAAGAGAAACAGAATCCGAAGAGAATCATTTATGAAGTTGATCCTGGATATTTTGTATCAGAGAAGGAAGAGGGAAACAACTACCTGCTTTTCTATCATGAATTTCCATTCTCGAAAGCGAAGCTGGGATATTTCTGGAATTCTATTGCGAAATGTAATTTCCGTACTGTACTCTTTCCATGGTATGAATATTCTTTGAGTTATGAACTTCCTAAGATAAAGGATACGTTTACTCAGAAAGTGACAGGTGATTACGATGTAGCTCATTTAAAGAGCGATTCTCAGGAATACCATGAGAGCGGTTTTATCGAGAGATATCCGGTGGATGTGACGAAGCTTAAGAAGTCTGAACCGAAGCTCTATGAAGAGGGCAAAGTGAATGAAGAAAATATGGAATACCTGAAGAAGCTTATCTCATTTTGTAAGGAAAATAATATTGAGTTTGTTGCGGTAACAACACCGATTCCGATCAATACACTGAAAGATTACAGCGATAATTATAATGCTGCATGGAAATATTTTGGAAAGTTCTTTGAAGAACAGGGAGTTGAATATCTGAACTTTAATACGGAATATTTCAAAGCATTTACACATGATCTGAAAGCTTATACAGATTATGATGGACATATGAATGGGGATGCAGCAGAAGCGTATTCCAAAGTCCTGGCGCAGGTGTTGGAGAGTGCAGGTCAGAAAAATTAAAAATTATGTCAGGGAACTTCCCTGATTGGATTAGAAAACTTAAAGAAACTTTGTTACTGAGAACGGAGTGAATAACAAAGAAACTTTGTGAAGTACAGAGGGGAGGAATTTATATGAAGACAAGTATTCTGGAATATCTGGAAGAATCCGCACGAAAATATCCGGATAAGACAGCTTTTGCAGATGAACATACATCCTGCACATTTAAAGAACTGAAGCAGACTGCACGCAGAACAGGAACTGCACTTGCGAAACATTTCACACCGAGAAATCCGGTGCCTGTATTTATGGAGAAGAGCGTAGAAACCATCGGGGTTTTCATGGGCGCTGTTTATGCAGGATGCTTTTATGTACTGATGGATACCAAACAACCGGCGAGCAGACTTCAGCAGATCCTTGGAATTCTGGACAGTGATGTGATCGTTACATCTGAGAAATATCTGAAGGATTTGGAGAAACTGGAGTTCAAAGGAAAGGTTCTGATGGCTCCGGATCTTGCAGCTGAGCAGGAGAATGAAGCTGTGCTGAATGAGATCAGAGAACAGGCATTGGATGTGGATCCGCTGTATGGAATTTTTACTTCCGGGTCAACAGGAGTTCCCAAGGGTGTTGTGGTAGGACATCGTTCAGTACTTGATTTTATCGACTGTTTTACAGAGCTTTTTGATATTACAGATAAAGATGTGATGGGAAATCAGGCACCCTGGGATTTTGATGTATCTGTTAAAGATATTTATTCCGGACTGAAGACAGGAGCAACTGTCCAGATTATTCCGAAGCAGCTATTCTCTTTCCCGATGAAATTGATTGATTATCTGATCGAGAGAGAAGTGACTACGCTGGTGTGGGCGGTATCTGCGCTGTGTATTATCTCAACTCTGAACGGATTTGAATATAAAGTTCCGGATAAGATTAAGAAGATTCTTTTCTCAGGAGAGGCTATGCCTGTGAAACATCTGAATATCTGGAGAAAATATCTGCCGGACGTTATGTATGTAAATATTTATGGACCAACTGAGATCACATGTAACTGTACGTATTATATTGTAGACAGGGAGTTCCGGCCTGGAGATGTACTTCCTATGGGCAAGGCATTTCCAAATGAAAAAGTATTCCTTTTGGATGAAGAAGACAAGCTGATCACAGAGAAAAATAAAAATGGTGAACTCTGCGTAACCGGAAGTGCACTTGCACTGGGATATTACAAAAACAGAGAACAGACTGCGAAGGTCTTTGTTCAGAATCCGCTGAATGACAGATATCTGGAACCAATGTACAGAACCGGTGACCTTGCTTATTATAATGAACGTGGTGAGTTGTGCTTTGCAACACGTAAGGATTTCCAGATTAAGCATATGGGACATCGTATTGAGCTTGGAGAAATTGAGGCTGCTATGGATAAGGTTCCGGAGATTGTGAGAAGCTGCTGTATTTTTGATACAGTTAAGAGCAAGATTGTAGCTTTTTATGAAGGAGATATCGAGAGAAGACCGCTGGCAAAAGCGCTGGGGCAGTATGTACCTGCTTTTATGGTTCCGAATGTATTCCGCCAGGTGGAGAGAATGCCTCTTACAAAGAATGGAAAGATTGACAGAAAAGCTCTTACAGCTATGTATCAGGAGGAAAAGAAATGAGTTCCTATGGATTTATAAAAGAACTGATTGAGAAAGAACATACTCCAACTCCAGCTTATATTTTTGATCTGGATAATATGAAGGAATTTGTAAAAAAAGTGCAGGGCTGTCTTGGAGAGAGAGCACAGTTATGTTATGCTATGAAGGCAAATCCTTTTCTTACAGGACCAATGATGGATGTAGTTCCGACATTTGAAGTGTGCTCACCAGGTGAATTCAGAATCTGTGAGCGTGTTGGTGTGCCGATGGAAAGAATTGTTCTTTCGGGTGTGTATAAGAATCCCGAAGATATGGAATATGTACTTTCTACATATGGCGGAAAGGGCGTGTATACTGTAGAGTCTTTGCAGCATTTACAGATTCTGAATGATACTGCAGTGAGACTTGGCATGAAGATTACGGTACTGATTCGTGTGACAAGCGGAAATCAGTTTGGCGTAGATGAATCTGATATCAGGAAGATTATTTCTGACAGAACAGATTATCAGGGGATTGAGATAGAAGGTCTTCAGTTCTATTCCGGAACTCAGAAGAAAGAGCTCAGTCAGATGAAAACAGAGCTGGAGCATCTGGATGAATTTATCGGGGAGCTGAAATCTGAAAGTGGATTTGAAGCACAGGTGCTTGAGTATGGTCCGGGATTTTTTGTTCCATATTTTAAGAAGGATAAGAGCGAGGACGTGGAGAACGTTCTGAGTGAGTTCAGAGTACTTCTGGAAAGTCTTAATTTCAAGGGTAAGGTTGTTCTTGAGATGGGAAGATTTCTGGCAGCAGCCTGTGGATATTATGTAACATCAATCGTGGATATGAAGGTGAATAAAGAACAGCCGTATGTGATCATGGATGGTGGTATCAATCACCTGAATTATTATGGACAGGCGATGGCAATGAAACAGCCGTACTGTACACAGCTTGATACAGAAGGAAGTGAGAAGACAGAGGGAGAAGAAGAATCCTGGAATCTTTGTGGGGCACTTTGTACGGTCAGCGATGTAGTCGTAAAGCGATTTCCACTTCACAAACCGCAACTTCATGATATACTGGTATTTGAACGGGTAGGTGCTTATTCTGTTACGGAGGGGATTTATTTATTCCTTAGCCGTCCGCTTCCGAGAGTTTATTTCTGGACAGAGGGAGAAGGGCTGCGTATGGTACGGGATGGTGTACATACAGATCTTTTAAATTCAGAGAAATAAAAGACCATGGCAATACCGAAAAACAAAAAATAAGGAGATATGAAACAATGGAAGAATTAATTGAATTACTGGAAGAGATCCAGCCGGATGCAGATTTTGAGAACTGCGATACTTTAATTGATGATGGAATTCTTGATTCCTTTGCAATCCTGTCTATTGTGAGTGAATTGCAGGATACTTATGACATTACTATTACACCGGCAGATATTATTCCAGAGAATTTTAATTCTGCTAAGGCACTGTGGGATATGGTGTGCAGATTGAAGGATTGAGTTATTTGGGGCAGACAATCGGTTTTGGGATCGGTTGTCTGTTTTTTTGAATAAGGTACGCCAGGCCCACCAGACAATTCCTGTCGGCTCGGTTTCGGGACTTAAGAAAAGCTAAGCCTCGGAAAATCCGCTAAAGGCATTCGCAGATAACTCAAACTCGCTGCGCTCAGACAGTGAGTGATCTGCTCATAACGCGGATTTCCCGAGGCTAAGTTTTTCTAAAGCCCCTGCAAATGTCGCTCGACAGGAATTGTCTGGCGGGCCTGGCTGGTTATTGGGGGTGGAGAGGAATTGTGATTTTAAGGTGAACTGTCGCATGCGAAGAATCCTGATCTACAGGAGTTTCTCTTGCGTGGAGGAGGTTGGTTATCGAAAAAAATCAGTTATTTTATTATCTTAATGAGATAAAATGATAGAAGTTGTGGTAATATATTCTTACCAAAGGAGGAGATTTATAAAATGAAGAAGAAAAAATTAAGTATACTTATTAGTACATTGTCATTAGCATTAACTGTTTCTATGAGCGGATGTACAGTATCAATAAGTTTTGAAAATGGAGATAAAAAAACGGCAGAAACTACAGAAATTACTGAGAAAAAGGAGAAAACGGAGAAGGAAAAAGGTACAGAGGCAATAAAAGAAGTGGAGTTGACAGCGACTCCGGTACCAACAGCAACTCCGGTACCTCAGAAGGTGGAGCAGGCAGTGCCGCGGAATCAGTATCCAACTTACTATGTAGTAAATTGCAAACAAAGTATTACTTTACGTCCACAGCCAGATGTGAATTCAGGGGAAATTCTTCAGATACCATTAGGATCAGCGGTAAGTTATATTGAGACAGCACAGAATGGGTTCTATAAAGTTATTTATAATGGGAGTACAGGGTATGCACTGGCATCTTATTTGTCTTCTACAAAACCAGCAGAAACTGCGGCAGCTGCTCTGGCGCAGACGAATGTAGCAAATTATGAGACTTATTATGTAGTAAATTGTAATGAAAGTATTACTTTACGTCCGCAGCCAGATGTGAATTCAGGAGAAATCTGTCAGATACCATTGGGATCAGCGGTAAGTTATGTAGGAACAGCATCAAATGGATTTTATGAAATTATTTATAATGGAAACAGAGGTTATTCATTAGCAAGTTATTTATCTTCATCTTCTGGCAGTTCAAGTTATTCTACATGTAGAGTGGTGAATTGTAATGAAAGTATTACTTTACGTCCGCAGCCAGATGTGGATTCAGGGGAAATCTGCCAGATACCATTAGGTTCTACAGTAAGCTATGTAGGTACAGCGTCAAATGGATTTTATGAAATTTATTATATGGGACAACACGGATATTCACTTGCTGATTATCTTGCGTTTGAGTAGAGTGTTTTTATGATAAGGATATTATATAGAAAGATTATAATTGGAGCAGTTGGAATGTTGTGTGGAAGTGTTGGAATGGTAAATGTATATGCAACAGAAGCAGAAATTCCAATTGTACAGGTAAGTAATTTAAAGTATTCGTATGAACAAATGCAGCAGGATTTGGATGCGTTGGAGGAACGGTATCCGGGGCAGATGCAAGTGGATTCTTTGGGAACAACTGCGGATGGCAGAGACATTACAGAGGTAGTTCTTGGGGATGTAAATGCGGAACATCATATTCTTATTCAGGCGACCATGCATGCCAGAGAATATATGAATACAGTTTTGGCAATGAATCAGATTGAAGATTATCTGAGGGATTCTGAGAGAAGAAGTTATGCAGGGCAGACATGGAAAGATGTGTTTGAGAATGTTTGCCTGCATATTATTCCGATGGTAAATCCTGATGGGGTGACGATCAGTCAGGATGGAGTGGAGGGGATTCATGATGAAAATCTGAAAAAACAGGTTGAGCAGTGCTATCAGACGGATATCTTGCAAATGGAAAAGGAAGTTCGGATATGGAGCAGTATTTCAGAACCTGGAAGGCAAATGCAGAAGGGGTTGATCTGAACCGGAATTTTGATGCAGGATGGGAGTCGTATATTGGAGCGTCTGGTCCTTCCACAGAGTGCTATAAGGGGACGGCTCCGGCGAGTGAGACTGAATCGAAGGCTGTGCTGAGCGTTGCAGAGAATTATGATTTGGATTGTTGTATTGCATATCATTCTTTTGGAAATTTGATTTATTGGAATTATGGTAGTCAGGGTGATGTGCTGAATGCGGATCAGGAGTTGGCACAGTGTGTGTCGGATGTGACGGGGTATGAGATGCATTCTACGGTGCAGGATTCTACGGATGCGACTGGGTGTAGTGATTATTTTGTGCTGAATCTGGGGATCCCGGCGGTTACGATTGAGAATGGGGGGAGTGAGTGTCCGATGCCGATTGAGGAGTATCAGCCGATGTATCAGAGGAATCAGGATTTGTGGGCGGCGGTGGCTTGGTTCTATAAGAGTAGGTAAGAGGGACTAAAAAATTTGT
>NZ_JBWLUT010000164.1:0-4007 GCF_056504575.1 Blautia sp. CGZ-1-C1 | reverse complement strand
CGGATATCAACTGCAGCACCTACCAAAACAAAAAGAATTACCTCTGCGGCAAGCCAGAGTTTTCCGAATTTCTCTGACAGTCTCTTAGATACAAAAGCTGTGCATTTCATTTTCAGAACACATGCCATACTTACAACTGCAAGTAACCCGGATACTGCAATTTTTCCTTCCAGCCAGCCTTCAATTGCGATCAGCAAAAAAGAGAATCCAAGAACAATGATTACTTTCATGCTGTTTCTTACATAATGTTTCTTCGCATAAGCCGTCTCGAAAAATAAATATAGCAGGTAGCCTACGATCGCACCAAGAATAATTCCAAGGATGATTGAAATCGGGATATTTGCAAATGCCTTGATGTCTGCACTGCCGCCCTGTGCCATGCTTAAAAATGTCGTAAATAATACGATAACAAAGATGTCGTCGCAAGATGCTCCGGCCATGATCATCTGTGGAATCGCTTTCTCTGTTCCGTATTTCGTCTCCATCAGCTGAACCATTCTCGGTACAACGACTGCAGGAGATACCGCAGCAAGCACAGATCCCATAACTGCAGCTTCTACTCTGGTGATTCCCAGAATAGACGGTGCAAATAATAAATAACCGATAATTTCAAAAGATGCCGGTACAAAAGACATCATAATCGCAGGTCTGCCTACTTTCTTTAAATCATCCAGATTCAGGGATAATCCTGCCTTTAACAGGATGATGATCAGCGCCATTTTTCTCAGGTCAGCTGAGATAGAGAGAATGCTTGGATCAAGAAAATCCAGGACATACGGTCCCAGCACAATTCCGGTTGCAAGCATTCCGATAATACGTGGCAGTTTCAATTTCTGGCAGATTGCTCCCATTGCCAGACCTACCAGAAAAATAAATGATAGTGATGTTAACATTGATATTTCTCCTTCTTTTTGTTTTCCACACAAAAAAAGCTGACACCTTCTGCGATCAATTAACATTGCTTATTAATTAATCGTAGAAGTCATCAGCTTAAATCAGCGGTTTTGGTTTCCCTGGGGAGAACTTCATTCCCCAAAATTCCTGTTCATCATACTACCTGTTTTCTCTTTTGTCAAGTAGTGTTACTGGCGTTCTTTTTTCATACCTACCAGCCAAACGCATCCCGAATCAATGCCCCAGTTTCTCCATCTATGTAAAATAATTCTTGTTCATCCGGGGAATCTTTCCACTGGTAAGGGCAGTGGAAACTCCAGACAGGCCTGTAAACGATTCCCTCTGCGGTTTCATCAATATAATATTCCAGACAGATTTTTGTAACTGGAATCGTGATTGATTCCGTTTCCCCTGTATCATTCTGTTCTGTAAAAAGACCAATTTCCCCGTCTTTTACATATTGTTCCACCGATTTCATAATTTCTTCCATAGGAAGCATAGTAACTGATTCTTCCTCTTTCACTTGAAGTGGAATCGGCATATTAAAATAGCAATCTTTAAGTTCAGGTCCAAAACCTGTATTTCCCCGATAAGAATGCTGAGAAAGTCCTCCAACCGATACTCCATTCAGCAGAATTTCCGTGTCGTAATAATCATATCCTTCCGTCATGTCGCTGATTGATTTTCTTACAGAAGTTCCAGTTAAATTAGCTCTGGAAAGCAGCTGATTTATAATATTTAATTCTTCATCTTCCGTATTTTTTCCTAAAGATCCCAGGTCTTTTTCACTTAATCCATCACACTGTATCATTCCATCTGAAACGAATAACTGCAGTCCTTTTTCTTTATTTTCCCAGACCATTTCATCTGTCGCAGATTTTTCCCAGCCATCTTTTCCTCCAAACCAAGAGCAGATTTCTTTCTCTGATATGTTGCATTTTTCCAGGATTCCTTTCGAAACATCGAAGGTACTTCCAATAATATCGGCGTCTATCGTAAGCGTCCCTGATTTTCCCTGCAGAGAAGCTATTACATGGTTTTCATTTACCTGTAACACTGTTGTTTCTGAATCATGTTTTTCATTTACTTCCGTAGAATCTAAAGAAGTTTCTAAACCTGTTGTTTCCTGTGTACTCTCATCCAGAGAATCCGAAGTGGGTTCTACTCCAGTATCTTCAGCCAGCAGCTTTCCTTCTTTCCTGTATTTTTCTATGATATCCCGTACTTCATTATTTAATGGAAGGGTTAACGTAAGAGTCTGAGGCGTATATCCTCTGTAAACATCCTCCGCAGGCAGTGCATAAGAGAGCATTCCTTCTGAATCTGTAAAAGAACCAGTTTTAAAAATTTTTTCGTAAACTTTATAATCTTTCCAGGTGTAATAAATCTTACCATTATAATCCGGATATGCCTGAATGGTCATGGAAAGCTCTACCTTGGAATCTTCTTTTAATATTTTTTCTGTCAATGCATCATCATACAGGGTAATATGCCCATAATAGAGATTTTCCCCGTCTATCTTATTCAAAGATGCAAGTGCATCTTCTCCATTCACTGTCGCATGGTCCCTGCAACTGATCATATAGTTCCTCGCCTCGTTTGAAGGTTCACCCAGAAAGCTTAAACTACTGCCATCAAAATAAGCTTCTGTAATAGAAAGCATAGACTGTCTCCAATCCATCTCCTCAGGAGTTATATGATAAGAAGTCATATCTTCTACATTTTCTGCATTTGAATCAGGTTCTGTAACAATCATTTGGGCAGTTTCCTGTCCAGTAACACCCTGCTGCTCCAGCTCTTTATGAAGCCATCCAAGTTTTGTTGCAAGTACACCGGTGCTAATGCCTAATACAGCAGCCACCGGAAGAAGAATCCGAATTATTTTTTTCTTATTCCCTGAACTTTTCTTTCTTCTTTTATCTGGTTTTATGACTAAATTATTCGTGTTACCAATTCTCTCATCTGGAGAATCTAAAATTCTGTTCAGAACATCTTCCATAGCTTTATCAATATTATCGGGTATCACAGTTTCTTCTTTTAAAATTTTTCTGATTTCTTTTTCATTCATATCCATCACCTCCTGATCACCCTTTTTAATTTAGCTCTTGCCCTGGAAAGTTTAGTTGATACGGTATTGCTGTTCATTTCAAGAAGAACACCTATTTCCTTTACAGAAAATTCATCAAAATAATAGAGTTCTACAATTTTCCTACTTTCTTCATCAAGACATAAAAGCAATTGCTTCCATTCACAAAGATCCAGGTCTTCACAATGTACACCTTCTGCAAAATTTTCCAGTTCTGTATCACGGTTCTTTTGACGGAGAATGTCTTTACATTCGTTTATCAGAATCCGAATCAGCCACGTCTTAAAATATTTCACTTCTCTCAGCCCCTGTATATTTTCATAACAGGACAGGATTGCATTTTGCAGTGCATCTGCAATGTCTTGCTCGTTCCGAAGATAAACCCAGGCTGCCTTATATAAGCTCTGCTTATTCATCCGGATCAATTGAACAAACGCTTCTTTATCTCCGTTTTTAGCTGCTGTTACCAAAGCATCCATTTTTATACCCCCTTTTCATTTTTATAACTATTAGACTTGAAATATGGGCAGTTCCTTTCAAAAATTTTTTATTTTATACCAAAAAAGACACAGGCAATCGAAGAGGGATCGTCAATGTCTTTTTATTCTCAATTTTCAAATTTGCTCATTTATGGTTGAAAAAAGGTACTTATCTGGTTCCTTTCCATTTTTAACAAAACAAAAAAGCCAGAAAGCCTTGATTTCACTGACTTTCTGACTCGTTAGAAGCAGGGGATGAGAGAATCGAACTCCCACCAAAGGTTTTGGAGACCCCTATCATACCATTTGACCAATCCCCTACAAAGTATATTTTATATACTCTCAAAACTACATACATGTTGACATTTCCTTGAGAATTAACTTCCTGCGTGCCGATTGAGTATTGTACTCCAGCGGTGGTCACTTCGTGACTTTGTCACTCAGTGTCATTTGCTTCGCAAATGTTCAGTCTGTATCAGGAATGCTTCTCCACAAGCAAGCTTGCTCCGAATCCTTCCTGCTCCATCCTGCCGCTTCCTCGGCTAGTT
>NZ_JBWLUT010000163.1:0-22427 GCF_056504575.1 Blautia sp. CGZ-1-C1 | reverse complement strand
AGGTTCCCACAAGTGGAGATTTCACTATATTTCCAGTGAGTTTTTGTGTATCATCTGCTCTGTCTGTGTCTTTCTGATTCTGTGCGGCGGCCTGTAAAGTCGGCTGTACTGTTGGCTGATAACCAGCCGCAAAGGATGCTGTATCTGCGCTTGCGGCTACCTGCTGTACGATTGTCTTCTCTGTTGACATGGAAATATTTAAGTTTCCATCCTGCAAATTAAATTCTGTCAGATTAGAATCGCTGACTGCATGAATGAGTTCCAGTATATTTGATAATTCCATCTACTTAGTCCTCGTATTTCTTAATAAGTAAGGAAGCATTATGTCCACCAAATCCAAGAGAGTTGGATAATGCATATTTAATGTCCATCTTAACCGGGCCATCTCCTACATAATCCAGGTCACATTCCTCATCTGGCACCTGATAACCAACTGTCTGATGAATCAGGCCTTCCTGAAGTTCTTTTACACAGGTGATCACTTCTACAGCACCGGCTGCTCCGAGAAGGTGTCCTGTAATAGATTTCGTAGAATTTACTTTCATTTCTTTTGCATGTTCACCGAATGTTTTCTTAATAGCGATTGTCTCAAATAAATCATTATGATGTGTGCTTGTGCCATGAGCGTTTACATACCATACGTCATCTGTGGAAATTCCAGCTTCTTTTACGGCAAGTTCCATAGCTTTGGCAGCTCCGGAACCGTCCTCTGCCGGAGACGTGATATGAAATGCATCACCTGTTGCACCGTATCCTACAACTTCACCAAGAATCTTCGCACCGCGTGCTTTTGCGTGCTCCAGTTCTTCGAGAACAACGACACCGGCACCCTCGCCCATGACAAAGCCGCTTCTTTCTTTATCAAACGGAATAGAACATCTTTTAGGATCTGTGGAAGATGTCAGCGCAGTAAGCGCCGCGAAACCACCAAATCCTGTTGGTGTAATGGCAGCTTCTGTTCCGCCTGCAACCATAACATCTGCATCAGAACACTGGATGGTACGATATGCTTCACCGATACTGTGGGTTCCTGTCGCGCAGGCAGTCACAACATTGATGTTTTTTCCGCGAAGCCCAAACTGAATGGAGACATTTCCGGATGCCATGTTGGAAATCAGAAGCGGAATCATCAGTGGATTCAGTCTGCCTGGTCCTTTCGTGTTAAGAATTTCGCAGGATTTCTCAACAACCTGCATGCTTCCGATACCACTTCCAACGCTGCATCCAACGCGAAATGGATCTTCTTTCGTCATATCCAGTCCGGACTGCTCAATTGCCTCTTTTGCCGCAGCTACTGCATACTGGCTGAAAAGTTCCATACGCTTTGCCGATTTAAAATCCATATAATCTTTTGCATTGAAATTATTGATTTCTGCTGCCATATGTGCTCTGTATTTACTTGAATCAAAACGTGTGACTTCCGCAAAATTTGTTTTGCCTTCTTTCACGCTGTTCCAGAATTCTTCTACACTCAATCCTACCGGAGTGATTGCTCCCATTCCTGTGATTACAACTCTTCTCATTTTATTACATATAATCTCTGTTTATCCTCTTTGAGGATAATGGATTATTCCCCTTTCTCCCTGTTTCCTGGGTTTGGTCTTAGTTATCTGTCAATATCTTATTCTCACTTTACAGTTCATCGTATTTCCCGATTTTATATCCCTGGGAAAACTTATACATTCATTCCACCATCCACACTGATGACCTGTCCTGTGATATAATCTGCTTTGTCTGATGCCAGAAATACCGCCACATTCGCGATATCTTCCGGTTTTCCAAATCGTCCCAGGATAATCTGTCTGCAGGCATTTTCCCTGATTTCTTCTGAAAGAACGCCTGTCATCTCTGTATCCACAAATCCCGGTGCGATTGCATTTACTGTGATACCGCGGCTTCCGAGTTCTCTTGCCATTGTCTTTGTCAGACCGATCACACCTGCTTTAGACGCTGCGTAATTTGCCTGTCCCGCATTTCCAAGAATTCCGGAAACTGAAGAAATATTAATAATTTTTCCACTCTTTTGTCTCAACATCTGACGGGCACTGTGACGAATTGTATTAAATGTACCTTTCAGATTCACATTCAATACAGAATCAAAATCCTCTTCCTTCATTTTCATGATCAATCCGTCTTTCGTAATTCCTGCATTATTAACCAGAATATCCAGACGTCCATGCTCTTTCACAATGTCTTTGATCATTGCTTCACATGCCTCAAAATCACTGACGTTACATTTATATATAGAAGCTTTTCCGCCATTTTCATTGTTGTTTCACTTCTTTCGCTCTTTCTTCAGAACCGTTATAATTAACGACTACCTCTGCACCTTCTTTCGCAAGGGCAATTGCAATCGCACGTCCGATTCCACGTCCCGCACCTGTGACAAGTGCAACTTTATTCTCCAGCATTTACAGGCACTCCTTTCTTACTGCTTCCAAGTCTTCTATTTTCTCTATGTGTAATGCTTTCACATTCCTGTTAATCTTCTTGAGGAAGCCTGTCAGAGTTTTTCCCGGTCCAATCTCAATAAACGTATCTACACCATCATTTATCATCTGCTCCACGCATTGCTGCCAGCGGACAGAAGAAGAAACCTGTTTTACCAGCAGATTCTTTACTGGTCTGATTCTGTAACATATTGTGCAGTCACGTTTGTCACATACGGAATTGCGAAAGTCTGGATTTCTATTTTCTCCAGTTCTTCTCCAAGCTTTTTACCTGCTTCCTTAAGAAGCTCGCAGTGAAACGGTCCACTGACCTTAAGCGGAATCACACGTCTTGCGCCGGCTGCTTTTAATGCTTCTCCCGCTGTCAAAACCGCCTTTTCCTCTCCTGTGATCACAATCTGTCCAGGGCAGTTATAGTTGGCAATGGATACGATTCCCGGCGTCTCTTCGCAAATCTTCTCAATCAGTTCTGCATCTGTTCCAAGAATTGCTGACATCGCACCGCCTGTCGGATATGCCTCCTGCATCAGGATTCCTCTTTTTCTTTCTATGGCAAATGCATCCTCTTCTCTCATTACTCCAGAGGCTGCAAGCGCACCATATTCTCCAAGGCTTAGTCCTGCATTTACCTGAGAGTGGATTCCCGCTTCCTCTACAGCTCTTAAGATTGCGATTTCTGCTGTCAGCATTGCAATCTGTGTATATTCTGTAATATTTAAATTCTCATTTTCCTCAAAGCACAACGTCTTTATATCCAACCCCGAGACTTTCGAAGCTTTTTCAAATACTTCACGGCTTACAGGAAATTTTTCATAAAAATCTTTTGCCATTCCTGTGACTGTGCGCCCTGTCCTGGAAATACAAATGCAATTTTGGACATATCATTTTCCTTTCTTCATTTCTACTCAATAGTCAAGTGGATAAAAGTATTCCTTTTCGTTACTTGATTCGTTTAAACCAGTATAAATTCTCTTTAGTATGTTTATTATTTCAAATTATTTTGATTTAAAATATTTTGATATTCAAATTATAATATCAAAAAATTATCCCCGGCGTCATTTCTGACTCCAAGGAACGATTCATAAATCACTGTAATTAAGCTTCTACGCCTTTACCTTTAAGGTAATCCATAACAGCACCAACTGTTGTTAAAGTCCTGTAAGGTCTTCAGCCGGGAATATCTCCATATTGTATTCATCTTCCAGAGCCATAACCAGTTCAAACAAATCAAGGGAATCTGCTCCAAGGTCATCCTTAAAAGATGTCTCAGCAGTAATCTCTGCTGCATCACAATTTAACTGTTCTGCGATCATTTCACTCATTTTTTCTAGCACAGTTCTTTTCTCCTTTAATCCAAGCCCGGAATATCCTGTTTTCTGCCTCCGGTTATTACTTGTTTCTTCATTTTTGAATGAAGTAATAACCGGAGGCAGAAAATAGGATATTCCGGGCTTGGATTAAAGGAGAAAAGAACTATGTTAGAAAAAATGAGTGAAATGATCGCAGAACAGTTAAATTGTGATGCAGCAGAGATTACTGCTGAGACATCTTTTAAGGATGACCTTGGAGCAGATTCCCTTGATTTGTTTGAACTGGTTATGGCTCTGGAAGATGAATACAATATCGAGATTCCGGCTGAAGACCTTACAGACTTAACAACAGTTGGTGCTGTTATGGATTACCTTAAAGGTAAAGGCGTAGAAGCTTAATTACAGTGATTTATGAATCGTTCCTTGGAGTCAGAAATGACTCCGGGGATAATTTTTTGATATTATAATTTGAATATCAAAATATTTTAAATCAAAATAATTTGAAATAATAAACATACTAAAGAGAATTTATACTGGTTTAAACGAATCAAGTAACGAAAAGGAATACTTTTATCCACTTGACTATTGAGTAGAAATGAAGAAAGGAAAATGATATGTCCAAAATTGCATTTGTATTTCCAGGACAGGGCGCACAGTACACAGGAATGGCAAAAGATTTTTATGAAAAATTTCCTGTAAGCCGTGAAGTATTTGAAAAAGCTTCGAAAGTCTCGGGGTTGGATATAAAGACGTTGTGCTTTGAGGAAAATGAGAATTTAAATATTACAGAATATACACAGATTGCAATGCTGACAGCAGAAATCGCAATCTTAAGAGCTGTAGAGGAAGCGGGAATCCACTCTCAGGTAAATGCAGGACTAAGCCTTGGAGAATATGGTGCGCTTGCAGCCTCTGGAGTAATGAGAGAAGAGGATGCATTTGCCATAGTAAGAAAAAGAGGAATCCTGATGCAGGAGGCATATCCGACAGGCGGTGCGATGTCAGCAATTCTTGGAACAGATGCAGAACTGATTGAGAAGATTTGCGAAGAGACACCGGGAATCGTATCCATTGCCAACTATAACTGCCCTGGACAGATTGTGATCACAGGAGAGGAAAAGGCGGTTTTGACAGCGGGAGAAGCATTAAAAGCAGCCGGCGCAAGACGTGTGATTCCGCTTAAGGTCAGTGGACCGTTTCACTGCGAGCTTCTTAAGGAAGCAGGTAAAAAGCTTGGAGAAGAACTGGAGAAAATAGAAATCCAGACTTTCGCAATTCCGTATGTGACAAACGTGACTGCACAATATGTTACAGAATCAGACCAGGTAAAGAATCTGCTGGTAAAACAGGTTTCTTCTTCTGTCCGCTGGCAGCAATGCGTGGAGCAGATGATAAATGATGGTGTAGATACGTTTATTGAGATTGGACCGGGAAAAACTCTGACAGGCTTCCTCAAGAAGATTAACAGGAATGTGAAAGCATTACACATAGAGAAAATAGAAGACTTGGAAGCAGTAAGAAAGGAGTGCCTGTAAATGCTGGAGAATAAAGTTGCACTTGTCACAGGTGCGGGACGTGGAATCGGACGTGCGATTGCAATTGCCCTTGCGAAAGAAGGTGCAGAGGTAGTCGTTAATTATAACGGTTCTGAAGAAAGAGCAAAAGAAGTAAAACAGACAATCGAAGAAAATGGCGGAAAAGCTTCTATATATAAATGTAACGTCAGTGATTTTGAGGCATGTGAAGCAATGATCAAAGACATTGTGAAAGAGCATGGACGTCTGGATATTCTGGTTAATAATGCAGGAATTACGAAAGACGGATTGATCATGAAAATGAAGGAAGAGGATTTTGATTCTGTATTGAATGTGAATCTGAAAGGTACATTTAATACAATTCGTCACAGTGCCCGTCAGATGTTGAGACAAAAGAGTGGAAAAATTATTAATATTTCTTCAGTTTCCGGAATTCTTGGAAATGCGGGACAGGCAAATTACGCAGCGTCTAAAGCAGGTGTGATCGGTCTGACAAAGACAATGGCAAGAGAACTCGGAAGCCGCGGTATCACAGTAAATGCAATCGCACCGGGATTTGTGGATACAGAGATGACAGGCGTTCTTTCAGAAGAAATCAGGGAAAATGCCTGCAGACAGATTATCCTGGGACGATTTGGAAAACCGGAAGATATCGCGAATGTGGCGGTATTTCTGGCATCAGACAAAGCAGATTATATCACAGGACAGGTCATCAGTGTGGATGGTGGAATGAATGTATAAGTTTTCCCAGGGATATAAAATCGGGAAATACGATGAACTGTAAAGTGAGAATAAGATATTGACAGATAACTAAGACCAAACCCAGGAAACAGGGAGAAAGGGGAATAATCCATTATCCTCAAAGAGGATAAACAGAGATTATATGTAATAAAATGAGAAGAGTTGTAATCACAGGAATGGGAGCAATCACTCCGGTAGGATTGAGTGTAGAAGAATTCTGGAACAGCGTGAAAGAAGGCAAAACAAATTTTGCGGAAGTCACACGTTTTGATTCAAGTAAATACAGAGCACATATGGCAGCAGAAATCAATAATTTCAATGCAAAAGATTATATGGATTTTAAATCGGCAAAGCGTATGGAACTTTTCAGCCAGTATGCAGTAGCTGCGGCAAAAGAGGCAATTGAGCAGTCCGGACTGGATATGACGAAAGAAGATCCATTTCGCGTTGGATGCAGCGTTGGAAGTGGTATCGGAAGCATGCAGGTTGTTGAGAAATCCTGCGAAATTCTTAACACGAAAGGACCAGGCAGACTGAATCCACTGATGATTCCGCTTCTGATTTCCAACATGGCATCCGGAAATGTCTCCATTCAGTTTGGGCTTCGCGGAAAAAACATCAATGTTGTGACTGCCTGCGCGACAGGAACCCACAGTATCGGTGAAGCATATCGTACCATCCAGTGTTCTGATGCAGATGTTATGGTTGCAGGCGGAACAGAAGCTGCCATTACACCAACAGGATTTGGTGGTTTCGCGGCGCTTACTGCGCTGACATCTTCCACAGATCCTAAAAGATGTTCTATTCCGTTTGATAAAGAAAGAAGCGGCTTTGTCATGGGCGAGGGTGCCGGTGTCGTTGTTCTCGAAGAACTGGAGCACGCAAAAGCACGCGGTGCGAAGATTCTTGGTGAAGTTGTAGGATACGGTGCAACAGGTGATGCATTTCATATCACGTCTCCGGCAGAGGACGGTTCCGGAGCTGCCAAAGCTATGGAACTTGCCGTAAAAGAAGCTGGAATTTCCACAGATGACGTATGGTATGTAAACGCTCATGGCACAAGCACACATCATAATGATTTATTTGAGACAATCGCTATTAAGAAAACATTCGGTGAACATGCAAAAGAAATGAAAGTAAATTCTACGAAATCTATTACAGGACACCTTCTCGGAGCAGCCGGTGCTGTAGAAGTGATCACCTGTGTAAAAGAACTTCAGGAAGGCCTGATTCATCAGACAGTTGGTTATCAGGTGCCAGATGAGGAATGTGACCTGGATTATGTAGGAGATGGCCCGGTTAAGATGGACATTAAATATGCATTATCCAACTCTCTTGGATTTGGTGGACATAATGCTTCCTTACTTATTAAGAAATACGAGGACTAAGTAGATGGAATTATCAAATATACTGGAACTCATTCATGCAGTCAGCGATTCTAATCTGACAGAATTTAATTTGCAGGATGGAAACTTAAATATTTCCATGTCAACAGAGAAGACAATCGTACAGCAGGTAGCCGCAAGCGCAGATACAGCATCCTTTGCGGCTGGTTATCAGCCAACAGTACAGCCGACTTTACAGGCCGCCGCACAGAATCAGAAAGACACAGACAGAGCAGATGATACACAAAAACTCACTGGAAATATAGTGAAATCTCCACTTGTGGGAACCTACTATGCAGCTTCCTCACCGGACAGTGCCCCATTTGTAAAAGTGGGAGATAAAGTAAGTAAAGGGCAGGTCTTGGGTATCGTTGAGGCAATGAAGCTGATGAATGAAATAGAATCAGAATTTGACGGAACAGTTAAAGAAATTCTGGTAAAAAATGAGCAAATGGTAGAGTTCGGACAGCCCATGTTTGTGATAGAATAATGTACTCTCGGAATCTTTTTGTACTTGATTTTATGAGAAGATTTTTTGTCAGATGTGCCCGGATTTTTGAGGCGTACGCGGTGCGTACGTTGATAAAATTCGGGTGCATCTGGCGAAAAATCAGCCATAAAAGCAAGTGCAATAAAGGCTCCAAGAGTATATAATAAAGGAAAGGAGGTATTGCTGCTGTATCAGGAGTAAACAGTAGCAGATAAAGCTCATGAAATTAACAACAAAAGAAATTATGGAAATTATTCCACACAGACATCCGTTCCTTTTAATTGATACGATTGAAGAACTGGTGCCGGGAGTGAGAGCAACAGGAAAGAAATGCGTAACTTATAATGAGCCATATTTTGCAGGTCATTTTCCGCAGGAACCGGTAATGCCGGGAGTACTGATCATTGAGGCACTTGCCCAGACAGGAGCAGTTGCAATCTTAAGCAAACCGGAAAATAAAGGAAAAATCGCATACTTTGCATCTATCAATAATGCGAAATTTAAAAATAAAGTAGTACCCGGAGATACTCTGACTCTGGAAGTAGAGATTATCAAAGAAAAAGGTCCTATGGGAGTCGGCAGAGCAAAAGCCACCAATCAGGACGGCAAGGTAGCAGTAATCGCAGAATTGACCTTTGCAGTAGGAGCATAAAAATGTTTGGAAAAATTTTGATCGCCAATCGTGGAGAGATTGCAGTGCGGATCATCCGCGCCTGTCGTGAAATGGGAATCCGTACGGTTGCTGTTTATTCGGAGGCGGATAAAGATGCCTTACATACTCAGCTTGCAGATGAAGCAGTCTGCATTGGTAAAGCGGCGTCTACAGACAGCTATCTGAATATGGAACGGATTTTAAGTGCTACGATTGCCACAAAGGCAGAAGCGATTCATCCGGGATTTGGTTTTCTGTCAGAGAACAGCCGCTTTGTAGAAATGTGTGAGAAATGTAACGTAGCATTCATTGGTCCGTCCGCAGAAGTAATTTCCAGAATGGGAAATAAATCTGAGGCAAAAAACACCATGCGAAAAGCCAAAGTTCCGGTAGTTCCGGGAACAAAAGAGCCGGTTTATACAGTCACACAGGCACAGGAAGCTGTAAAGGAGATAGGCTTTCCGGTCATGATCAAGGCATCCGCAGGTGGTGGCGGAAAAGGAATGCGAGTGGCAAGAAACGAAAAGGAATTTGGCAAATTATTTGAGACAGCGCAGCAGGAATCGATACATTCTTTCTCTGATAATACGATGTATCTGGAACGATTTGTGGAGAATCCAAGACACGTAGAGGTACAGATTCTTGCCGATAAATACGGAAATGTGATCCATCTTGGAGAACGTGACTGTTCTGTACAACGTCGCCATCAGAAGATGATCGAAGAATCACCGTGTATTGCAATTTCAGATAAACTTCGAAGGAAAATGGGGGAGACAGCCGTTCTTGCCGCAAAAGCCGCAGGCTATGAAAGTGCCGGGACAATCGAATTTCTTTTGGACCAGTCCGGAGAATTCTACTTCATGGAAATGAATACCAGAATCCAGGTAGAACATCCAGTGACAGAATTTGTATCAGGCGTGGATCTGATTAAAGAACAAATCCGTATTGCAGCAGGAGAACCATTAAGTATCAGGCAGAAAGACATAGAAATTCGCGGACATGCCATGGAATGCAGGATTAATGCAGAAGATCCTGCGAGACATTTCATGCCATGCCCGGGTAAGATCACAGGATTACATCTGCCTGGAGGAAATGGGATACGTGTAGACACCGCAGTATACAATGACTATGTAATTCCACCATACTACGATTCCATGATTGCGAAGATTATCGTCTATGACAAAGACCGTCACAATGCTATCCGCAAAATGATCAGTGCACTGGGAGAAGTTGCAATAGAAGGGGTAAGGACGAACGTAGATTTTCTGTATGAACTCCTCAACCAGCCGGATTTCCAGGAAGGAAATATCACCACAGATTTCATACCACAGCATTATCCGGATTTGTGATAAAGATTTTATAGAGAAATTACGGCGCTAAAACGACCCGCCGCAGGCAGAATTGATTTGAGAAAAGAAGAGAAACGGGTTACATAAAGGAGCAGGATCAATGGCAGACTTAAAAAGATTTTTTAAAAAAACAATTTCAGAAGAACGGCATAAACAGGCCGCATCTGTTTCCGTACCGGAAGGGTTATGGATTAAATGTCCGAAATGCGGAGAAATGGTTTATAAAGAAGACGTAATATCCAATGCCTATGCGTGCCCGAAGTGCGGAGGATATTTTAGAATCAGCGCAAAACGCCGCATTAAGATGATCGCAGACGAGGGAAGCTTTAAAGAATGGTTTACGGGAATTGAAAATAACAATCCCCTGGACTACCCGGACTACCCACAGAAAATAGAAAACCTGAAAGAAAAAACCAGACTGGATGAAGCAATCTTAATTGGGGAAGCCACCATCGGAGGGATCCGGACAGTAATCGGCGCCATGGATACCAGATTTCTGATGGCATCCATGGGCTATGTAGTCGGAGAAAAAATAACCCGCACATTCGAAGAAGCAACAAGACAGAAACTTCCGGTCATTCTTTTCTGCTGCTCCGGCGGCGCCAGAATGCAGGAAGGAATCATCTCCCTGATGCAGATGGCAAAGACATCCGCAGCCATTAAACGCCATTCAAAAGCAGGACTTCTTTACACCTCTGTACTGACAGATCCAACAACCGGAGGCGTTACAGCAAGCTTCGCCATGCTTGGAGACATCATCCTGGCAGAACCTGGCTCATTGATCGGATTTGCAGGTCCAAGAGTCATCGAACAGACCATAGGTCAGAAACTGCCAGAAGGCTTCCAACGCCCGGAATTTCTTCTGGACCACGGCTTTCTGGATGGAATCGCAGAACGTGGATCCATGAAAGAGGTACTGTCTTTGGTATTAAAAATGCACAGCACCAGAGAACAATACAAAGAATTTCCTAAAGAAACTGTCGCAAGAGCAATTGATACTTTTGGAAAAAAGAAAAAACAAAAGAAACAAAAAAATTTCACTGCCTGGGACAGAGTTAAAATTGCCAGAAGTAATGACCGCCCGTCGGCCGCAGAGTATATTGATACAATCTTCGACGACTTTATGGAATTCCATGGTGACAGAGGTGTTAAAGATGATGCCGCAATCATCGGCGGAATTGCCACGCTCGACGGACAGCCGGTAACAGTAATCGGAATCCGTAAAGGCCACACTACAAAGGAAAACATCAGATGCAACTTCGGAATGCCCTCCCCGGAAGGATATAAAAAAGCTCTCCGCCTGATGAAACAAGCCGAGAAATTTGGCCGGGCAGTCATCACATTCGTAGACACCCCCGGAGCATTCTGCGGACTCGAAGCCGAAGAACGAGGACAAGGAGAAGCCATTGCACGCAATCTTTTGGAAATTTCTGATCTCAAAGTGCCGGTACTCTCTATCGTAATCGGAGAAGGCGGCAGCGGTGGTGCCCTTGCATTGGCCGTAGGAAACGAAGTCTGGATGATGGAAAATGCAACCTACACCATTCTCTCCCCGGAAGGATTTGCATCCATCCTCTGGAAAGACAGCAAAAAAGCCCCCGAAGCCGCAGAAGTTATGAAAGTAACAGCAGCACACCTGAAAGAACTGGGAATCATTGAACGAATCATCCCCGAAGAACACCCCGCCAGCAAAGAAACCCTTCCGGAAATCGCAGAATACATGAAAATCCGCATGAAACAATTCCTTATAAACCAATCCGGAAAAACCGCAGAGCAGATCGCGCAGGAAAGGTATGAAAGATTTCGCAGAATGTGAGAACTAACGTTATGTTATACAGCCAGTATCCACCATGCGTCCCCTTTCTAAAACAAATTAAAAAAATTCCCATATCCTGTCTTGAAATAAAAAAGCCTCTGACGTATAATAAACCCGAAAGTAGAAAGGCGCTGCTTTTAAGCAGGGCCTTTTTTTACAGATTGACTAAAAATTCAGGAGTGAAAAGTTATGGCTAAGATCAGAACAAGATTTGCACCAAGCCCTACAGGCAGAATGCATGTTGGAAATTTAAGAACAGCATTATATGCATACCTCATTACAAAACATGAAGGCGGAGATTTTATCCTCCGTATTGAAGATACAGACCAGGAACGTTACGTAGAAGGCGCTGTAGACATTATCTACCGTACACTCGCCAAAACAGGACTGGTTCATGACGAAGGTCCGGATAAAGACAAAGGATTCGGTCCGTATGTACAGAGTGAACGTCAGGCACAGGGAATCTATCTGAAATATGCACAGCAGTTAGTAGAACAGGGAGATGCTTACTACTGCTTCTGTCAGAAAGAAGAACTGGAAGGCATGAAACGAGTTGTTGCAGGCAAAGAAATTTCTATCTATGACAAACGCTGCCTCAGACTTTCTAAAGAAGAAGTACAGCGCCGTCTGGATGCCGGAGAACCACATGTTATCCGTTTCAACATGCCGACAGAAGGAACAACAACCTTCCATGACGTAATCTATGGAGATATCACAGTAAATAACGAAGAACTTGAAGATTTGATTCTTATCAAATCTGACGGATATCCGACTTACAACTTCGCAAATGTTATTGATGACCATTTAATGGAGATCACTCACGTAGTAAGAGGTAACGAATATCTTTCCTCAGCTCCGAAATACAACCGTATTTATGAAGCATTCGGATGGGATATCCCGGTTTATGTACATTGTCCTCTGATCACAGATGAGACACATCAGAAACTTTCTAAACGTTGCGGACATTCCTCATATGAAGATCTGCTGGATCAGGGATTTGTTTCAGAAGCAATTATCAACTATGTTGCACTTCTTGGATGGAGTCCGGCTGACAACAGAGAAATCTTTACACTGGATGAACTGGTTCAGGCATTTGATTATCATCATATCAATAAATCACCGGCAGTCTTTGACGTTGCAAAACTTCGCTGGATGAATGGTGAGTATATTAAGAAAATGGATCCGGACAAATTCTATGAGAAAGCTCTTCCGTACATGAAAGAGGTTCTGAAGAAAGATTATAACTTTAAGAAGATTGCCGGAATGGTTCAGACAAGAATCGAGACATTCCCTGATATCCTGGCTCTGATCGATTTCTTTGAGGAAGTACCGGAATATGATTCTGCTATGTACTGCCACAAGAAAATGAAAACAAATGAAGAGACCTCTCTTGCAGTATTAAAAGAAGTACTCCCGGTTCTTGAAGAGCAGGAAGATTACATGAACGATCCGTTATATGAGACATTAAGCGGCTTTGTCAAAGAGCACGGTTATAAGAACGGATATGTAATGTGGCCTTTACGTACTGCTGTTTCAGGTAAGCAGATGACACCTGCCGGTGCAACAGAGATTATGGAGATCATCGGTAAAGATGAGACGATCAAACGAGTAAAGGCGGCTATTGAGAAATTAAGCAAATAAATATGAAGAGAAATCCATCTCAGCTTCGGGCTATCGCTCACCTGTCGGGACCTATGATGGTTCTGGCAGGTCCCGGCTCGGGGAAAACATCCGTTATTGTGGAGAGAACTGCATACATGATCAATGAGGGGAAGATACCGGCTTCTTCTATTTTGGTTGTAACTTTTTCCAGAGCATCGGCGACAGAGATGAAAGAACGATTTTTGAAATTCGTGGGACAAGACAGAAGCGAAGTGACTTTTGGAACATTCCACGGAATTTTTTATGGGATCTTAAAGGCGGCATATCATCTGAGTGCGGCTAATATTCTTTCTGAGGAAGAGAAGTATAGTATTCTGAGGGAAATGACTGAGAAATATGGACAGGAAATGGCACAGGAAGGAGATTTTCTTGAGGAGATTGCCAAAGAAATCAGTGTTGTAAAGGGAAATTGTATTTCTCCGGAGTACTATTATGCTTCCTGCTGTTCAGATGAGATTTTCAGGGATATTTTTCGAGGATATAAGCAGACGCTGAAAGCAAAACGTAAACTGGATTTTGATGATATGATATTGTGTTGCTATGAACTTTTTTCCCAGAGACCAGATATTCTGAATGCATGGAGACGAAAGTTTGTCTATATCCTGGTGGATGAGTTTCAGGATATTAACAGCTTGCAGTATAAGATTTTGCAGATGCTGGCTGCCCCTGCCAATAATTTATTTATTGTGGGGGATGATGATCAGTCTATCTATCATTTTCGGGGAGCGAGACCGGAGATCATGCTGAATTTTACAAAGGATTATCCGAAAGCGGAGACTGTTCTTCTGGATGTAAATTACAGATGCAGTAAGAATATTTTACATACAGCGATGGAAGTGATTTCATGCAATACGAAACGATTTAAGAAGCAGCTTACTACACCGAATGAAGAAGGAATGCCAGTCACCTGCAAGGAATTTGATAATCCCAGAGAAGAGTATATGTGTGTGGTAGCGGCTTTGAAAAAGAGACTGGAGCGTGGTGAGAATCTGGAAAATACAGCGATTCTGCTCCGTACCAATCAGGAGTCAGAAGGGCTGATTAATGCACTGATGGAGTATCAGGTTCCATTTACCATGAAAGAGCAGCTGCCCAATCTTTTCCGCCACTGGATCTGCCGCAGTATTCTGGCTTATCTTGAGATGTCGGCAGGTGACAGAAGCCGGAAGAATTTTCTGGAAGTGATGAACAGGCCTAATCGATATATTTCAAGGGAAGCTTTGAAGAATACACAGATTAATTTTGAGCAGTTACGGGAATATTATAAAGATAAAGACTGGATGTGTGACAGAATTACTACATTGGAGACTCATCTTAAGATTCTTGGCACACTTTCTCCTTTTGCCGCAATTAATTTTATCCGAAAAGGAATGGGATTCGAAGAATACTTGCGCGAATATGCACAGTATCGTAAAATAAAACCAGAGGAACTGCTTGAAACTCTGGACAGGATTCATGAAAGTACAAAAGGGATGAAAAACCTTGCACAGTGGCAGGTATACATAGAGGAATATACAAAGAGACTGAATGAACAGGCGAGAAAGCAACAGGATCACAGAGCGGGAGTGACCATATCCACCCTTCATGCTGTGAAAGGCCTGGAATATGATATCGTGTATATCCTGAATGTCAATGAGGGAAGTATTCCTTACCGTAAGGCAGTTCTTGCAGAAGCAGTGGAAGAAGAACGAAGATTGTTTTATGTAGGTATGACGAGAGCAAAGAAGAAACTTGTACTTTCCTATGTGAGACACCAGTATGAGAAGGAACGGGAGCCATCTCGGTTCCTTGAGGAGACAGGCCTATGAATAAAGGAGTAATTTATTATACGAAGATACGGGAAGAATATGTGGGTGCGCATATGGAACACATGATCGCAGAGAAGCTTTTGGAGACTGCGCTCAGAAAGGAATATAATATCAATCTGAGTTATGAGCCGAGAGCGGAAGGTGAACATGGGAAGCCTTTCCTATCTTATCGTCCGTCTTTACATTATAATATCAGTCATTCGGGAGAATATGTGGTATGTATTCTGGCTGACCAGGAAGTTGGAATTGATGTACAGATTCATCGTAAGGCTAATTATGAGAGGATGCTTAAGCGCATGGTACCGGAAGATGAGTATAATGAGATTCTGGCAAGCGCGGATATGCAAGAGCGTTTTTTTGAACAGTGGGTATTACGGGAAGCTTATATTAAATGGACCGGTGAAGGGCTTTCCAGGGACTTAAGGACAATATCAATGAATGAAGGCAGCAGTATGCTCCTTGACATGGAAGATGGTTACAGTGGAGCCGTATGGGCAATGAATCCCATGGAAATCTGCTGGAAGTTTGAAGATATCATACTACTTGGGTAAGACATGAATAAACAGACGAAGAAAGAAATCCGAAGACTGGCAGTGAAGGTGCTGATGGTTGTATTTGCACTTGGACTGGCTTTCTGGGGATATGCTTTCGTATACAGAGGTAAGACAGAGCCTCCTGCAAAATATCTTGTAACGAATCAGGATGCAGCAGTGTATTCACTGCGGGGACAGATTCAGATGCTGTCACAGCAGGAGGAATTGAACAAATTTGCTTTTGATGGCAGAAAAAAAGAAAAGGAGTACGGAACTTATATCATTCCGGGGCTGAAATATACCAGAACGTTTCTGAATGCACAAGGTACGAAGCAGGCAGTATGTACATCCATGACCCCGCAGGGCCTTGCGGTAACGGATGAGTATGTACTTGTAAGTGCATACTGTCATACGGCAAAACACAACTCCGTTATATATGTGATAAACAAAAAAACTCACAGATTTATCAAAGAAGTCGTGCTGCCTGGTCTGCCTCATGTAGGGGGACTTGCATACGACCCGGATCATGATATGTTGTGGTACTCTTCAAATACGAATGGGATTGCGCAGGCAGTCAGTATTAAGATGGATGTTCTGAGAGAGTATAATTATGCAGACAACCATATGCCTGTGCAGGTAAACCAGACATGCAGTCTTTACGGAATCGTGAGAGATTCCTTTATGACCTTTTATAAGGGATGCCTGTATGTTGGCTGTTTTAACAAATATACAGAAAGTATGATCGCAAGATATGCGGTAGATGAGCAGGGAGACCTGGTGAATACTTTTGACGAGGAATTAGGCATGATGTTTGAGATGGCAGTTCCTCTGGATTATTCTACGATATCAGAGCAGGCACAGGGGATGGCTTTTTATAACGATAAATTGCTGCTGTCCCATTCTTTTGGAATTTTACCGTCTCGAATTGTTTTCTACGAGCAGTCAGATAAGAGACTGTATGTAAATGAAAATTCCGCCAGATCATACAGAATGCCTGAGATGATCGAGCAGATCGTAGTAGATGGAGATGAACTCTACGTACTTTTTGAATCAGGTGCCTATGCGTACAGAGGATATGCAGGCAATGTGGTAGACCGTGTGCTGAAACTGGATCTTACTAAAATGGAAGACTCCTATCAGGAAGAGTAATAAAAACGGTTTGTCCACATATATTATGATATGCAGGATTGCGGGAGCTGTTTACAGCGGAGCAATCTGTAGATATTGAGGTAAAGAGGTGAGACACATAGAAGCGCAGCAGATTGAAAACCTGTTTGCCGGAAATATCCGGCAGTTACTGATGGATGCGGAGCTTAACTATGATAAATTATATGAAATACGCCTGAGGGTAGGGCGTCCGTTATTTCTGACATATGACGGAGGAGAATGTTTCTTGAGAAAACCGGGCCAGGAGCAATATCTGGTAACAAGGGAGGATCTGAAAGAAACATTAGAATACGTGACAGGATATTCCCTGTATGCTTATGAAGATGAGATCAGACAGGGATATATCAGTGTTCAGGGCGGTCACAGAGTAGGAGTGACCGGTAAAGTCGTGCTGGACAGAGGCAGGATCATGGGAATGAAGTATATTTCCTGTATTAATGTCCGTCTGGCCCATGAGATCCAGGGATGCGCGGATAAAGTAATGTCTTATATCCGTACAGAGAAATGGGTTGCAAACACACTGATCATCTCACCGCCGAGATGTGGAAAGACTACCTTATTGAGAGATATCATCAGGCAGCTGAGTAACGGCTGGGCAAACACTCCTGGCCTGACTGTCGGTGTGGTGGATGAGAGAAGTGAGCTGGCAGGATGTTATCAGGGGATTCCGCAGAATGATCTGGGGATGCGCACAGATGTGCTGGATTGCTGTCCGAAATCGGAAGGAATGCAGATGCTGGTGCGTTCCATGTCACCGGATGTGGTGGCTGTGGACGAATTGGGATGTGAGGAAGATTTCAAGGCAGTTGAGTCAGTGATCCATTGTGGATGTAAGCTGATCGCAACTGCACATGGAAATTGTCTGGAAGATGTTCTGGAGCAGCCATTTTTCTATAAGCTCATGAGTGAAAAGGTATTTGAACGATATATTATTCTTGACAAAAATGATCAGGCAGGTTGTCTTGAGGCCGTGCTTGACGAAAATGGCAGGGTATGCTTAAAACAATAGGATTATGTGTGATTATGATTTCCGGCATTGGCATTGGATCAGCCAAGAGTGCTGAACTTGGAAAACGAAAGAAAATGCTGGAAATGATTTTACGGATGATCATCCTCTTAAGAGGGGAAATACGCTATGGAAATAAATCTCTGTACGATGCTTTTACAGGCGCTTCCGGTAAACTGGAAGGAAAGTACAGAGAATTTTTTATACTTACTGCACAGGAGATGAAAAAGAAAACAGGAGTGACTTTTGGCAGAATATTCAGAGAATGTGCAGGGAAATGTCTTGATCTGAGCTGCCTTTCTAAAGAGGAAAGAGAACGTTTTTATTCACTGGGAGACCGACTGGGTTATCTTGGATTGGAGATGCAGCTGAAACAGTTGGACCAGCTGGAAAAAGAAACCGAATATGCAATCAGGGAACTTGAGAAAGATTTTCATGAAAAAAGAAAATTATACCGTAGTATGGGAATTCTGGGCGGAATATTTGTAGTTGTTCTTTTCCTGTAATGGAATCAAAAGGCAGAAGCCGGAAAGGAGAGACTGTGGAGGTAAGCCTTATTTTCAAAATCGCTGCAGTGGGAATTCTGGTCTCCATTCTCTGCCAGATTCTGAAGCACAGTGGAAGAGAAGAACAGGCATTTCTTGTGAGTCTGGCAGGGCTTTTGATGGTGCTGTTCTGGATTGTTCCGTATATTTATGAATTGTTTGAGAGTATTCAACAGTTATTTGTACTTTGATCAGGCAAGTAGTGAAAGCGGATTTCGAATACTTGATTCAATTGAAAATATTAATCTGTAATCTTATGCTTAGCATCAGAAAGGATGACGATCATGGATATTGTAAAAGTTTCGGTCATGGGAATCTGCGGAATGATGTTAGGATTTATTTTGAAAGAAACCAGACCGGAGTTTGCAGCACTTGTGACTATGACAACCGGTTTTCTGATCCTTAGTCTGGCGGCCGGAAAGGTTTCATATTTGTTTGAAACGATGAACAGACTGAAAGAAAGCTTTCCCATAGACAGCAGTTATCTGACGGTTCTGATAAAGATCATTGGTATTACATATATCGGACAGTTTTCATCAGCAATCTGTAAAGATGCTGGATATCAGACGATCGGAACACAGATAGACCTTTTTTGCAAGTTGTCAGTAATGGTATTAAGCATGCCGGTGTTGCTGGCAATCCTTGATACGATTTCGGAGTTTATGATATGATGCAAAAAGAAATACGCCTACATAAGAAAATCCTGCGCAAGAAGATACTGCGCAGGATAGCGGCAGTGATGATCATGCAGGGTATTATATTTTTTGGGAAGCAGACAGTACTCGTAAAAGCTGCTACACAGAATGAGCAGCAGGAAGAATCGACTTCTTTGGCGTTACAGGAGCAACTGCTCGATGAAATACAGATTGATGATATGCAGAAGATGCTAAACGAGATTATGGCTGACCATACATTTTCCGTCAGAGAAGCATTACTGAATTTAATAAACGGGGAAGAACCGATTTCAAAAGAGACTGTACGAAGTTTTTTGTGCAGTCTCTTTTTTTCGGAAATGAAGAATGAGAAGGAGATGATATGGAAACTGTTGCTGATCATACTGATTGCGGCGGTGCTGGCAGAGTTTGCAGATGTATTTGGAGATGGACAGGTTGGAAGTATCAGTTTTTATATTGTTTATCTTGCTCTGTTTATGATACTGATGGAGAACTTTACACGATTAGGAAATGTTCTGTCGCAACGGCTTATGGGACTGGTAAATTTTATGAAAGTATTGTCTCCGGCTTATTTTATGACAGTAACTGCTTCAACAGGGGCTGCAACGGCAGCTGTGTTTTATGAGGGTGTTCTTTTGATGGTATGGGCGATTCAGTGGCTGCTTGTAAATCTGTTTCTTCCTGTCATTAACTTGAGCGTACTTCTGAAGATGGTAAATCACCTGTCAAAAGAAGAAATGCTCAGCAAAATGGCTGAACTTCTGGATGTTGCTGTGAGCTGGGGGCTGAAAACACTTCTGGGAACTGTAGTGGGACTTCAGATTGTGAGGAACATGGTAAGTCCTGTGATCGATACGTTGAAAAGATCTGCCATAGGAAAAACTGCAAGTGCAATCCCCGGAATCGGAAATGCGGTAACTGCGGTGACAGAGCTGGTGCTGACCAGTGCGGTGATGGTTCGAAACAGTCTGGGAGTTGTGATCGTCATTTTATTACTAGTGATCGGAGCAGGCCCGGTGCTTCATTATGGGAGCCTGTCACTGATCTATCGCTTTCTGGCGGCACTTGCACAGCCTGTCTCGGATAAAAGAGTTGTGGGAGCGCTGACAACAATGGGAGAAGGCTGTGCGTTGCTTCTGAAACTTCTGATGACTGCGGAAGTACTTTGTATGCTGACTTTTTTAATTGTTATTGCAGGCGTATCCTGAAACAATCATAGCACAGCTGATTTTCCTGGCCGGCTATAGAATATTCAGCAGGAGGAGTGGATGAAAAAAGAGCTGTATTTATGGATCCGGAATCTGGCTGTGTTTTATATTTTTTTTACAGCTGTTCTCAATCTGGTTCCGGATAAAAAATATGAAAAATATGTGCGTTTTTTTATGGGGCTGCTACTGATATTTATGATGAGCACACCGATATTTTCTATTCTTGGAAAAGGTCAGGAACTGACGGTGAGTTTTCTGGAGAACTTTTCGAGGGAGAATAAAGAAAAAGAACTTCAGGAATTTCAAAATCTACAAAAGATATATCTGGAAAAAGGCTATGAAATGGAGCTGGAACAGAAAATCAGAGAATCTTTGGAAAAAAGAGGCATAGAAGTATATAAGGTGAAAGTAAATATAGAAGGAGAGGACGCGCAGGCAGAGATTTTACTAAAGAAAAAGATTTCGCAGGAAGAGAAAAGGGGGATCGCAGATGAACTGGTGGAAGAATGGGGGATTAATGAAAACAGGATTCATATCCAAACTGCCAAAGATGAGTCCGGCAAAGTGGGGGATTCTCTTACTTCTTGGGATACTTCTGGCCGTGGCAGCGATGCCAGTCTCTGATAAGAAACAAAAGACCACTTTTGCATTGAATGAAACAGCAGATCTTCAAAAAAGCATGTTGGAAGAAAAACTGGAAGCGCTTCTTGAAAATGTGGACGGAGTGGGAAAAGTACAGGTCATTCTGATGACAGATGAGAAGAAGGACGGACAGAGTTTTTATAATTCCGGCACGATACAGGTGACAGGCGTTCTGATCTCGGCAGAAGGAGGTGGAGATCCTGTGGTGATACGGGAGATTCAGGAGGCAGTAATGGCATTATTTCAGGTGGACGCTCATAGAATTAGAATAATGAAAATGAAATGAGGAGAGAAATGTGAAAAAAGTCATCAAAAAAAATCAGGTCATCATTACATCACTGGCAATTCTCATTGCAGTAGCAGGATATCTGAACTTTGCAGATGTAGATCTTGGATTTAAGGATAAGGAAGCAAGTACGGACAGCAGCAGTATCCTTGAAGATGCGGGATATGATCTCACAGATGAGACAGCCCTTTTGGATGAAAATCAGTCGGATAAAAGTGCAAGTCTTACAGATGACAGCCTCACAAACAGCCAGGAAACAGATACGCCGGGAGAGGCGGTGCTTACAGGTTCTACCGGATTTGCCGCACAGGCAAAAATCAGCAGAGAACAGGTTCGGTCTCAGAATAAAGCTGACCTCCAGGACATTATCAATAATGAGGGGATTGATGATGAAGAGAAGCAGGAAGCAATACATACCATGGTTTCTATGACAGACCTTTCGGAGAAAGAAGCGGCGGCAGAACTTTTGCTGGAAGCGAAAGGATTTAAGGATGTCGTGGTAAATCTTACCGGAGAAACTGCAGATATAGTAGTTCCGGATGCGGAACTTTCTGATGCCCAGAGGGCACAGATCGAAGATATCGTAAAAAGAAAGACAGGAATTGCCGCAGAGAATATTGTGATCACTCCGCTGAAAGAAGGAGAAGATGTTGCAGAGGACAGCGTAGACACAGCGGCAGATGTTGGTGAAAGTTCAGACACATCAGACGGATCATCAGATGATACTTTCTATGAGGACAGTGAGACATCCGCACAGCCATATGAAGATGCAACGATTGACACGACTGACATTTATGATTGACAGCCCGACAGAAATATCCTGAAAATCAACAGACATATATCTTGACAGAAAAGCGGTGCATATACTAGAATAGGAATGCTGTAAAAAAATAGGAAACGTAACAGATACTGTTTGGCTGGATGCTGGACAGTTGCAGATAATAATTAATCTAAGAAAGCGTACAGGAGGCTAAACGTGTCTAAGTATACGAACGAAATAGAAAAAAGAAGAACATTTGCCATTATTTCCCACCCGGATGCAGGTAAGACAACACTGACTGAGAAATTCCTGCTGTATGGCGGAGCTATCAACCTTGCCGGTAGTGTTAAAGGTAAGGCAACTGCCCGCCATGCAGTATCAGACTGGATGGAAATCGAGAAAGAGAGA
>NZ_JBWLUT010000162.1:0-17153 GCF_056504575.1 Blautia sp. CGZ-1-C1 | reverse complement strand
CAAAGATCCCTGCACCACATGGCGATGTAGATGCACCGCTGAAGGCGCTGATCTTTGACTCTATTTATGACGCATATAAAGGAGTTATCGTGTTCTGCCGTGTGATGGACGGACGTGTAAAAAAGGGCACTCAGATTCAGATGATGGCTACCGGATTTACTACAGAAGTTGTAGAAGTAGGATATTTTGGCGCAGGACAGTTTATTCCATGTGAGGAACTTACCGCAGGTATGGTAGGATATATTACAGCCAGTATCAAGAACCTCGGCGATACCCGCGTAGGTGATACAGTTACAGACAAGGAAAGACCGTGTGCCGAAGCACTTCCGGGATATAAGAAAGTAAACCCGATGGTATACTGCGGTTTATATCCGGCAGATGGTGCGAAATATGGTGACTTGAGAGATGCACTTGAGAAATTACAGCTTAATGATGCTTCCCTTTTCTATGAGCCGGAGACATCAATCGCCCTTGGATTTGGTTTCCGTTGTGGTTTCCTTGGACTTCTCCATCTGGAGATCATCCAGGAACGTCTGGAAAGAGAATACAATCTTGACCTTGTAACTACAGCACCGGGTGTTATTTATAAAGTTCACAAGACAAACGGCGAAGTCATTAACCTGACCAATCCAAGCAACCTGCCGGATCCGTCAGAAATCGAATATATGGAAGAGCCAATGGTAAATGCTGAGATCATGGTAACTACCGAATTTATCGGAGCAATCATGGATCTTTGCCAGGAGAGAAGAGGTCAGTATCTGGGAATGGATTATATGGAAGAAACACGTGCACTTCTGAAATATAAAATGCCATTAAATGAGATTATCTATGATTTCTTTGATGCGCTGAAATCTCGTTCCAGAGGTTATGCTTCTCTGGACTATGAACTCTGTGGATATGAGCGCAGTGAACTTGTGAAACTGGATATCCTGGTAAATAAAGAAGAAGTGGATGCTCTTTCCTTTATCGTACATGCAGATACTGCTTACGAACGTGGCCGTAAGATGTGCGAGAAGCTGAAAGAAGAGATTCCGCGTCAGCTCTTTGAAATCCCGATTCAGGCTGCGATTGGAAGCAAGATTATCGCGAGAGAAACTGTAAGAGCTATGCGTAAGGACGTACTTGCCAAGTGTTACGGCGGTGATATTTCCCGTAAGAAGAAACTTCTGGAGAAACAGAAGGAAGGTAAGAAACGTATGCGCCAGGTAGGTAATGTGGAGATTCCGCAGAAAGCGTTTATGAGCGTATTGAAACTTGATGACAAGTAAATATTGACAGAGAGTTGAGATATTTATGAAAATAAATAAGAAGAAAATAGCAATACTATGTATGGTATTGTTGAGCGTTTTGGCTTCTGGCTGTGGAAAAGATAAAACAGTAGATGAAGCATCCTCGCAGGTGATTCAGATCAGTGTAGCGCCGGTGGAGGCAACTCCTACACCTGCACCTGATCAGGTGGATTCAGCAGCTGTTATTACAAATGGGAATCTGACGATGGTAAATAATTATCTGGCAGACCAGAGTACGACTGACATTTCCGCTTCTGAAATTTCGGACAGTGGAAATAATACAAATACAGACACAAGTACAGACGGTGGCACAGACGCATCAACAGATAGTAATACGGAAGATAACAGTGCAGTGGATAGTGAAGAATAAGAAAAGAGTTACTGTTCAGTTACTATTCACACGCCACTATCCCGCGAGGTGTTTTGGTATGAGAATGCCAAAATCCCGAGATAGTGGCGTTTGAAGCGTATATATGATAGCAGGAGAGTGAAATGGAAATAGAGAACGCAACGGGTTCTTCTATGGAAATCTACATCCACATTCCATTTTGTGTAAAAAAATGCGATTACTGTGACTTCCTTTCAGGTCCGTCATGTCCGAAAGAACAGGCAGAATATGTACAGGCTCTGCTTGCGGAAATCGATGCAGTAAAGGAAGGTAAAGGAAGGAGTGTATCCTCTATATTTATTGGAGGGGGCACTCCTTCTGTTTTGGATGAGAGATTCATTGGAGAAATCCTGAATAAAACAAGAAAGAATTTTTTGGTAGAAAATGATGCAGAGATTACGATTGAAGTAAATCCGGGAACTGCAGATCAGAAGAAACTTCAGGCGTACAGAACATTTGGCATCAACCGTCTGAGTATCGGTTTGCAGTCCCCAGATGACCGGGAGCTGAAAATTCTTGGAAGGATTCATAATTACGAGCAGTTTCTGGAAACCTGTAAATGTGCAAGAACTGCAGGTTTTGAGAATATAAATATTGACCTTATGAGCGCAATTCCGGACCAGACTTATGAAAAATGGTGCAATAATCTGCGAATAGTTGCAGAACTGAAGCCGGAGCATATCTCTGCATATAGCCTGATCATTGAAGAGGGGACACCTTTTGCTTCGCGACAGTTGAATCTGCCTGATGAAGATACGGAATACAATATGTATGAGGCAACTTCCCGTATTCTGAAAGAATATGGCTATGAACAGTATGAAATTTCCAATTATGCAAAAGAAGGCAGATGCTGCAGGCATAATGTGGGTTACTGGACCAGGCGGGATTATCTGGGATTCGGCCTTGGGGCCTCTTCTCTTTATGGAAAAGACCGTTTTGCCAATACGGCAGATATGAAGAAATATTTGGAAAACAGTTCCTCCCCGGAATTGATCAGAGAAAGAGAACCAGTTCTTACCAGAGAGGATGAAATGGCAGAATTTATGTTTCTTGGACTCCGCATGACAAAGGGAATTGCGAAAACTGATTTCAGGCAGAAATTTGGCTGTGCGATAGAGACTGTATATGGTGATGTACTAAAGAAATATGAAGCTATGGGGCTACTGTTGGAGAAAGATGGAAGAATATTCCTGAGCAGAGAGGGAATTCATGTGAGTAATTCTGTTATGGCTGATTTTTTACTTTAAACGCCTTGACGAACACATGTTCCTGCGCTATACTGAGTGCAGATTTAACTGAATCAAGTAGGTTATGAGCAAGTAGCGAAAGCGGATTGTGAATATCTGACTGACTTGTGAAAGGCAATAAGCAGTTGGAGAATTGTACACAATAAAAGCTAATCTTATGAAGATTGTGAGAGCTACATTGTGATCTGGCAATGAGAAAATGTATTTATATATAGAAGAAACGGGAGGCAGACGATGGCTGCGGATACGACGAAGAAACAATTTATCAGAATCAGAGGAGCAAATGTTAATAATCTTAAGAATTTAAGTGTGGATATTCCGAGAGACAGGTTTGTAGTATTTACAGGATTAAGCGGGTCTGGAAAGTCATCGCTGGCTTTTGATACGATTTATGCAGAAGGACAGAGACGATATATGGAATCACTGTCTTCTTATGCAAGGCAGTTCCTTGGACAGATGGAGAAACCGGATGTGGAGAGTATCGAAGGACTGCCGCCTGCGATTTCAATCGATCAGAAATCTACCAACCGCAATCCACGTTCCACAGTAGGAACTGTAACGGAAATTTATGATTATTTCCGACTGCTGTATGCGAGAGTCGGAATCCCACACTGTCCGAAATGCGGCAGAGAGATTAAGAAACAGACAGTTGATCAGATGGTAGACAGCATCATGTCTTTTCCGGAGAGAACAAAGATTCAGCTGCTGGCTCCTGTAGTAAGAGGTCGCAAGGGAACTCATGCCAAGCTTCTTGAACATGCGAAGAGAAGTGGCTATGTCCGTGTGCAGATTGATGGAAATATGTACGAACTTTCCGAGGAGATCAGTCTGGATAAGAATATCAAACACAATATTGAGATCGTGGTTGATCGTCTGATCGTGAAACCAGGAATTGAGAAGAGACTTTCTGATTCCATCGAGACAGTACTTGATCTGGCGGACGGGCTTCTCATGGTAGATACCATGGATGGAAATATTCATAATTTCAGCCAGAGCTTTTCCTGTCCGGATTGTGGTGTGAGCATAGATGAGATCGAGCCGAGAAGCTTCTCATTCAATAATCCATTTGGCGCCTGCCCGGACTGTCTGGGACTCGGATATAAGATGGAATTTGACATTGATCTGATGATCCCGGATAAATCGCTGAGTATCCTGGAAGGCGCGATCGTGGTGACAGGATGGCAATCCTGCACAAGTGAGGGAAGTTTTTCCAGAGCAATTCTGGATGCGCTTTCCAGAGAGTATGATTTCAGTCTTGCGACACCATTCGAGGATTATCCGGAGAAGATAAAGAATATTCTGATTAATGGAACGAATGGACATTCTGTTAAGGTTTATTATAAAGGTCAGCGCGGAGAGGGCGTTTACGACGTAGCTTTCCCGGGACTGATCCGAAATGTGGAGCAGCGATACAGAGAGACTGGTTCTGACACTATGAAACAGGAATATGAGTCTTTTATGCGCATTACTCCATGTAAAACCTGTAAAGGCCAGCGACTGAAGAAAGAATCTCTGGCTGTAACTGTTGCAGACAAGAATATTTATGAGATCACGAATCTTTCTATAGAGAAACTGAAAGCTTTTCTGGCTGACATGCAGCTTTCAAGCCAGCAGTTACTGATCGGAAAACAGATTCTGAAAGAAATTAAAGCCAGGGTAAGCTTCCTGTCAGACGTAGGATTGGATTATCTTTCACTTGGACGTGCGACGGGCACACTTTCCGGAGGAGAGGCGCAGAGAATCCGTCTGGCTACGCAGATTGGTTCCGGTCTGGTCGGAGTTGCATATATTTTAGATGAGCCAAGTATCGGTCTTCATCAGAGAGATAATGACAGATTGTTAAGTTCCCTGATGAAACTGAGAGATCTTGGAAACAGTCTGATCGTTGTGGAACATGACGAGGATACCATGCGCGTGGCGGACTGTATTGTGGATATCGGTCCGGGAGCGGGAGAACATGGTGGACAACTGGTTGCCATGGGAACAGCAGAGGACCTGATGAAGAATGAGAATTCTATCACAGGAGCTTACCTGAGCGGAAAGTTAAAGATTCCGGTACCAACGGAGAGACGTAAACCGACAGGTTTCCTTACAATCAAGGGGGCAGCAGAGAATAATCTTAAGAATATTGATGTGAAGATCCCACTGGGGATTATGACCTGTATCACAGGTGTTTCAGGATCTGGTAAGAGTTCACTTATCAATGAGATTCTGTATAAGCATCTGGCAAGAGATCTGAACCGCGCCAGAGTGATTCCGGGTAAGCATAAGGATATTCTGGGAGTAGACCAGTTGGATAAAGTGATCAATATTGACCAGTCGCCGATCGGACGTACACCGCGTTCAAACCCTGCGACTTATACAGGTGTGTTCGATCAGATTCGTGATCTCTTTGCCGCAACAGCAGACGCCAAAGCAAAAGGATATAAGAAAGGCCGTTTCAGCTTTAACGTAAAGGGTGGCAGATGCGAGGCATGCAGCGGCGATGGTATCATCAAGATAGAAATGCATTTCCTTCCGGATGTGTATGTGCCTTGTGAAGTCTGCAAAGGTAAGAGATACAACAGAGAAACTCTGGAAGTAAAATACAAAGATAAGAGCATTTATGATGTACTGAATATGACTGTAGAGGAAGCATTGACATTTTTTGAAAATGTTCCTTCTATTAAAAGAAAGATACAGACACTGTATGATGTCGGGCTTTCCTATATTCGTCTGGGACAGCCTTCTACAGAACTTTCCGGAGGAGAGGCACAGAGAATCAAACTTGCTGCGGAACTGAGTAAGCGAAGCACCGGAAAGACAATCTATATTCTGGATGAGCCAACGACGGGACTTCATTTTGCGGATGTGCATAAACTGGTGGAGATTCTGAAGAGATTATCTGAAGGCGGTAATACGGTAGTTGTTATTGAACACAATCTGGATGTGATTAAAACAGCAGATTACATTATCGACATTGGCCCGGAAGGTGGGGACAAGGGTGGAACTGTAGTAGCACAGGGAACTCCGGAAGAAGTTGCACAGTCACCGGTTTCCTATACGGGAAAATATGTAAAAAAATATCTGGAAAATTAAGCAGGGCTTTTCTTTTGGCTGGAAGTTGTATATAATAGAAGCGATTTAATCGAATAAACTGCGGAGCAGTTATTCGGTTATGAGCAAGTAGCGGAAGCAGATTGAGAATATTAAAATCAACCATAGATAAAAATTAAGAAAGGGGATTTCCATGCCGGCAAGTGATATTGGAATTGACCTGGGAACCAGAAACAGTCTGGCCTATTCTACGGGAAAAGGACTTGTATTAAACGAACCTTCGATCGTAGTTTATGATAAAAATACAGAAAAAATAAGAGCAATCGGTGAAGAAGCCCGTATGATGGAGGGACGTATTACTTCAGATATGGAGATTATCCGTCCAATCAGGCAGGGTGTGATCGTTGATTATACAGTTACAGAGAAAATGCTGAAATATTTTATATCCAGGGCGATAGGCAGAAGAGCCTTTCGTAAGCCAAGGATCACGATCTGTGTTCCAAGTGGAATTACAGAGATTGAGAGAAAGGCTGTAGAGGAGGCAACTTATCAGGCCGGAGCCAGGGATGTTTACATGGTGGAGGAGCCTATTGCAGCGGCAATCGGAGCCGGAGTTGATGTGACGAAGCCATTTGGCAATCTGATTGTGGATATTGGAGCAGGAACATCAGATATTGCGGTTATTTCTCTGGCGGGAGTTGTAGTTTCTGCCTCCGTAAAGGTTGCCGGAGATACTTTTAATCAGGCTATCTTAAATTATGTGAGAAAGAATCATGGCCTTTTTATCGGAGAAGATATGGCAGAGAAGATTAAGATTCAGATCGGAACTGCTATTGAGGAATCGAATCCGAGAACCATGGAAGTAAAAGGACGAAATGTGATCACAGGTCTGCCAAAGACGGTGACACTTACTTCTGAAGAGATACGTATGGCGTTGAAGGATGCCACAGGACAGATCGTTGAGACCGTCCATGGTGTTCTGGAGAAGACTCCGCCGGAACTGGCTGCTGATATTGTGGACAGAGGAATTGTACTTACCGGTGGTGGAGCACTTCTTCATGGTATGGATTCTCTGATTGAACAGAGAACAGGAGTGAGCACTCTGACAGTACAGGATGCAATGAGCGTAGTTGCGGTAGGGACCGGAAAATATGCAGAGGTAATGGCACGATTTGATGGATAAAGCAGGAGGTACTGCATATGCAGTGCCTTTTTGCGTTACATGTTATTTTTTAGATACCAAGGGATTAAAAGACTTTTATTCCAGTATCTTTAGGTAGGAAACAGATGACTCGGAAGAAACCAGGAGGAATACATGAGCGAGACTGTTACAGGATACATAGATCATGTTATTTTCAGAAATGAAGATAACGGATATACCGTTATGGTATTAAAAGATACAAAAAAAGAGGAAGAACTGACCTGTGTGGGCAGTTTCCCGACAATTACACAGGGAGCCACGATTGAGGCAACAGGAGTATACACGCATCATCCGGTCTATGGAAAACAGTTTCAGATCAGTTCTTTTGTAGAGAAAATGCCGGAAGATACATATGCCATAGAGAGGTATCTGGGATCGGGAGCCATTAAGGGAATCGGAGCTGCACTGGCAGCCAGAATCGTACGCAGGTTTGGCCAGGATACACTTCGTATTGTAGAAGAAGAACCGGAAAGACTGGCCGAAGTTAAGGGAATCAGCGAAAAAAAAGCTAGGGAAATCGCAGCCCAGGTAACTGAGAAAGCAGATATGCGAAAGGCTATGATCTTTTTACAGAAATATGGTATTTCTCTGAATCTGGGCGCAAAGATCTATCAGAAATATAAAGAATCTGTCTATACGGTTCTGCAGGAAAATCCATACAGGCTTGCAGAGGATATTTCAGGAGTAGGTTTTAAAATTGCGGATGAGATTGCGGCAAGGATCGGAATCCATGCAGATTCAGATTACAGAATCCGAAGTGGAATGTTGTATACTCTCCTACAGGCTTCAGGGGAAGGACATACATACCTTCCAAAGGAGCAGCTATTTACAAGATGTGCCAGACTTCTGGATGTTGACGAGTCCTATATGGAGAAGCATCTCATGGACATGGTTATTGACAGGAAACTGGTGCTTAAAGAAAAGAATGGAGAAACCATAGTTTATCCGTCTCAGTATTATTATTTGGAATTAAATACTGCCCGTATGCTTAATGAACTGAATGTTTTGTGCCCTGAGGATGAGCAGCTTGTTCAGAAGAGAATCCTGATGATCGAAAAAGAAACAGGAACTGTCCTGGATGAGATGCAGAAGAAGGCAGTGACGGAGGCTGCGAGTCATGGATTGTTTGTTTTGACGGGAGGACCGGGTACAGGTAAAACAACAACGATCAATGCAATCATTCGTTTCTTTGAAGGTGAGGGAGCTGAACTTCGACTGGCCGCACCTACCGGACGTGCTGCGAAGAGAATGACAGAAACTACCGGATATGAAGCGCAGACGATTCACCGTCTTCTGGAATTAAATGGAATGCCGGGGGAGGAACGGGATGGCCATTCTGCCAAATTTGAAAGAAACGCGCAGAATCCTCTGGAAGCGGATGTGATCATTATTGATGAGATGTCCATGGTGGATATTCATCTGATGCACTCGCTGCTTCTTGCAGTAACGACCGGAACCAGGCTGATTCTGGTAGGAGATGAGAATCAGCTTCCGAGTGTGGGACCGGGTAATGTCCTGAGAGATATTATTCGAAGCGGACGTTTTCCGGTGGTAGAACTGACGAAGATTTTCCGTCAGGCTTCTGAGAGTGATATTGTTGTGAATGCCCATAAAATAAATAAAGGGGAGCAAGTACAGATCAATAATAAAAGCCGTGATTTCTTTTTTTTGAAGAGATATGATGCAGATATCATCATAAGAGTAGTGATTGCCCTTATTCAGGAAAAATTGCCACGATATGTAGATGCAAAACCATTTGAGATACAGGTACTGACACCTATGCGAAAGGGACTCTTAGGTGTGGAACGTCTGAATCAGATTCTGCAGAGATATCTGAATCCGCCGGAAGACGGAAAGCCTGAGAAAGCAGTCGGCGACTGTCTGTTCCGTACTGGTGATAAAGTGATGCAGATCAGAAATAATTACCAGATGGAGTGGGAAATTCGGGGGCGATATGGAATTGTTATAGAGAAAGGTATTGGTGTATTTAATGGAGATACCGGGATTCTTACGGAAATCAATGAATTTGCCGAGACTGCAGAAGTGGAATTTGAGGATGGACGTTTCGCAATTTATTCGTTCAAACAGTTAGAAGAACTGGAACTTGCGTATGCCATTACAATTCATAAATCCCAGGGAACTGAATATCCGGCAGTGATTCTTCCGTTGCTTTCCGGACCGCAAATGCTGTTAAACAGAAATCTCCTTTATACTGCTGTTACCAGAGCAAGAAAATGTGTAACTGTGGTGGGAAATGAGGAAACCTTTGCAGAGATGATCCGCAATGAGAAACAGCAGAAGCGATACAGTGCGCTGGATGAGCGCATTATAGAGCTGAGTGACACTATGGAGAATGAAGGTGAAAGAGACTTCGCGAAATAAAAACGGTAACGAAAACAGATAAAAAGAAAATAATAAAAATTGAAAGAAAAATAGAAGTAAAAAGCAGGAGTAAAGTGATTGCTGAGAAAAATTCTTGATATTTTTTACCCGAGATGCTGTCCGGTCTGTCAGAAAATTCTGAAGGATCAGAGAAGGATGATCTGTCCTGAATGTGAAAAGAAGCTTCGACCGATTGGACATCCGAGATGTTACAAATGCGGAAAACCCATAGAAGAGGGAGAGTACTGTAAAGACTGCCAAAAACATACACATATATTTGACCAGGGAAGAGGTATTTTTGTTTATGATGGCATAATGAGAAGGTCTGTTACCAGATATAAATATTATGGATGCCGGGAATATGGAGATTTGTATGCGAAAGCAATGTATCGATATGCCTGGAAAAATCTGAATCAGTGGAAGCCGGATCTAATCGTGCCGGTTCCCATACATAAGTCAAAAGAACGCTTAAGAGGATTTAATCAGGCTGCATATCTGGCAGAGAGACTTAGCTGCTATACAGGGATTCCAGTGGATACGGATCTGGTACAGAAAGTTGTAAAAACAAAATCGCAGAAGAAACTGAATGCTATGCAGAGAAGAAAAAATCTGGAGAAAGCTTTTCTCGTAACAAAGAATATCAGAGGGAAAGATATTCTGGTGATAGATGATGTATACACGACAGGAAGTACTATAGATGCCATGGCAGGATGTCTTCGGAAAAGAGGCGCAAAAAATATTTATTTTCTTACAGTCTGTATAGGACGTGCGTGAGAATAGTAACAAAAGTTACTGGTATGGAGCGGCTGCTAACCGAAAAAATGCTTTTCATACATAATGAGATATGTTACAATTAATCTGTATGATTATATAATGATACCAATACGGATCAGCGTGAAATGCGGATAGATACAATAACAGTGATCATCAGGTATCAGGATATGTAATAAAAGGGAAAGCGTACAGTAAGGAGTAATTTATGTTAAATGAAGAGAAGATAAAGATCATGAACAAACTTGCTATGTATGAACAGGGTGAGGGAAAAAAGTATCTTCCGGTCAGCAAGTACTATAGAAGTGATTATATCGGACTTGCCATGATTAAGAACTTTTTTCTGGTTACGATTGGATATTGTCTGGTTCTGGCCGGTATTGCAGCATATTTTGGGGAATATCTGATAGATAATATCCATAAGATGAACCTTGTCTCAGTGGGCGTGGAGGCAATTCTGGGTTATGTAGTAGTACTGATATTTTTTTCAGTTCTGACATACATCCAGTATACTGTGAAGTACCACAAGGCAAAGAAGAGTGTGAAGAATTATTATGAAGAACTCACTCAGTTAAATAAAATATACAGCCGCGAAGAGAAAAAATCCTCAGCCCGAGGAGTTTCAGGAGGATATAAGAAATGACAGCATTACTTGAATTAAAACAGAAAATAAAGAATTTGTACAGTCAGTATGAGATTTATATCCTGCCTGTTTTGCGTTTTGTTCTGGCATTTGTTTATTTTACATGGATCAATATGAACATGGGATATATGACACAGCTTAATAATATATTTATTGTACTGATCCTTGCGCTGATCTGTTCGATATTACCTTCCGGAGTGATGATTTTTGCCGGATTTTTATTAATGATCGCGCATAGTTATGCTGTTGGAATAGAAGTGGCCGGATTTATGCTGGTTCTGATTTTGTTTATGACAATTTTGTTCCTGAGATTCAGCGCAGGCAATAATTTGGTACTTGTATTTACCCCGCTTTCTTTTGGCATAGGTATTCCTGCACTCCTTCCTATCGGAAGCGGGCTTCTGTGCAGTGCATTTTCCGCGCTTCCGGCAGGCTGTGGTGTTATCATATATTATTTTATCCGTTTTATACGTGTGCAGCATAAGATTCTGGAGAATGCAGATATTGTCATGGCTGACAAATTAAAACTCCTGGCAGATGGAATTGTACAGAACTGGGGAATGTGGATCACAGTTGTTGCTTTTGTTGCTGTGGTTTTACTGGTGAACCTTATCCGTACCCGCTCTTTTGATTATGCATGGAGAGTTGCTATTGTTGCGGGAGGTGTTGTATATGTTCTGGTAGTTCTTGCCGGCGGATTTTATTTTGAAGTGAGCATTGATGTGATCACACTGATTATTTATACTGTGATTTCTGTAGTAGTCGGACTGGTGCTGGAATTCTTTGTGTTTGGCGGTGACTATACCCGCACAGAGAGACTGGAATATGAAGATGACGAGTACTACTATTATGTGAAAGCTGTTCCGAAGGCGACAGTTACAACCTCTGAGAGAAGCATAAAGAAAATTAACGGTGATTCTGCAAAAAGTGAGAAACAGTCACAGGATAATATCGTGTCTTATGCCAATCCTATTTTTCATGGTGAGGAGAAAGTAGTGCAGACATCAGAAGATGCGGCACCTGTAGAGCACAAAAAAGATATTGACAGTGTTGACTTTGAAAAGAAACTGGAAGAGTCATTAAAAAATTTGTAACTGTTCAGCAGCTTTACAGTTACTAAAATTTATAAATTTAAGTTACTGAGAATGGAGTGAAGAGCGGCAATTATCACTCTGGCACAGAATGATAAGGAAAGGAGAACTGTATGCAGAATATTTCAGGAAATCTGATAGAAATCTTATCAAGGCTGGCATTTCCGAAGATCGGGATCATTGATATTATACAGATTGCACTGATCGCATTTTTTGTATATCAGTTTATGGTGTGGATCAAATATACCCATGCGTATACACTGTTAAAGGGTATACTGGTTGTTCTCCTTTTTATTTTGATAGCGTATATTTTTAAAATGAATACGATCCTCTGGATTTTTTCAAATCTGGCGAGTACGCTGATCGTTGGCGTGATCGTTATTTTTCAGCCGGAGCTTAGAAAAGTTCTGGAGCAGCTTGGGCAGAAGCGAATCATGGCTTCATTGATACCGTTTGATGCGGGTAAAGAAGTGAAGGAACGATTTACAGATAAAACAATCAGTGAACTGGTAAAGGCATGTTTTGATATGGGAGAAGTCAAGACCGGGGCGCTGATCGTAATTGAACAGAACGAGCTGTTGACCGATTATATCAGAACTGGTATTAATCTGGATGCGATTCTTACAAGTCAGCTTCTCATTAATATATTTGAACATAATACACCCCTTCACGATGGAGCTGTTATTGTAAGAGAAAACAGAATCGTAGCAGCAACGTGCTATCTTCCATTGTCTGACAATATGGAGCTGAGTAAACAGCTGGGAACAAGACACAGAGCCGGTGTTGGAATCAGTGAGCAGACCGATTCTGTTACGATCATTGTATCAGAAGAGACAGGACAGGTATCTGTAGCTCAGGGAGGAAGACTGATTCGGGGAGTGAACAGTGCCAGACTCAGAGAGATTCTTGTGAAAGCACAGAACAAACAGATTGTAGACAACAGCAAACTTCGTCATTTACTGAAAGGAAGAGTGAAGCATGAAGAAGAGAAAAATAACAGATAATATACCTCTGAAAATCATGTCTGTTGCAGTAGCTGTTGTGCTATGGCTGATCGTTGTAAATATAGACAATCCGATAGGTACTAATTATTACACGATCAATGATGTGGAACTGATCAACAAAGAATATGTGGAATCTTCCGATACGATCGGAAAGATGTGTATGCCGGAGCAGAATCAGGATTCGATTAAGATTGCTATTACGGCGAGTAAGAAAATCAGGGACAAGATCAAGGTGACAGATATCTCAGCAGTGGCAGATTTACAGCAGGCCGTAAGCCTGGATACGAATCCTGTCATGGTGCCTATTACAGTTACCTGTTCAGTTCCGGGAGTATCTTCAAATGATATCAAGGTTACCCCACAGAATCTGAGTGTAAATCTTGATGAGAAAGAGACACAGGAATTTGTGGTCAATGTCAGTAGAGGCGACACAAAACCCGGCAAGGATTACGAAGTGGGAAGCTTGACAGCTAATCCGGAAAAAGTAAGGATTACAGGTCCTAAGACTCTGGTGAATAAAATAGATAAAGTAAATGCTACGATTGAACTGGATGGAAATACACAGGATTTTACACAGGATGTAAATCTTACGATCATTGATAAAAATCAGGAAGCACTTTCTGATTCTGAAATGAATTCACTGAGAATTGAAAATAATGCAAAAGTTGTAGTGACTGCAAGATTATGGAAAATCCGTCAGGGAGTAGGGATTTCAGCAAGCTATGTAGGAACACCTGCAGATGGATATGAGGTAGGTTCTGTTAAAACAGTACCGGATACTATCAGTGTTGCTGGCAGTACAGAAGGACTGGAGAGCCTTGCTGAGAATAATAACGTAATTACAATACCAGCAGACAGCATTGACATTTCAGGAGAATCGAAAGATGTGGAGAAGAAGATCAGTCTTAACAATCTTCTTCCGGATAATGTGAAGCTTACCAGTGACTCCAGTGAGGATGTATGGGTAACGGTAAATATCCTGCCTGTCGGAAGTAAAGAGTTTGATATTCCTACCAAGAATATAGAGGTTAAGAATAAACCGGATGATCTTCAGGTGACATTTGAGACAGCACAGATAGAGCTTCGAATCAAGTCAGATACGAAGAATATGGATGATCTGGATGCGAAGAAAGATATAAAGCTCTCTATAGATCTGGATGGTAAGAAAGAGGGAAATTATGAAGTCCCTGTTAAAGTCGTTCTGCCAGATGGATATGAGACAGTTGAGGATGTGACTACAGAAGTAGTGATCTCCTCAGGAACAGCAGTTGACGACAGTAAAGAGTAGGAAAACACTGCTTGCCTGACAGACAGCAGTAAGAGGAACAATGCAATGGTTAATAAGAAAGTGACAGTTAAGAATCCCACAGGTCTTCATCTGAGACCTGCGGGGATTTTGTGCAATGAGGCAATGAAATATCAGTCGCAGATAACATTTGTGTATGAAGGAGGCATGGCAAATGCCAAGAGTGTACTGAGTGTACTTGGGGCATGTGTGAAATGCGGAGATGAAATAGAACTTACCTGTGAGGGAATCGACGAGCAGGAAGCTCTTGAGAATCTTGTGGCAGCTATTGACAGCGGACTTGGTGAGTGATAATTTGTCAGTTCAATGTCTTGTCGGGAACAAAATATTTTTGTCCTAACATCATAAAGTAGCATGAATAAAAAAGGAGGACATTATTGTGAAAAGAAGATTAGTTGCAGTTACATTAAGTCTTGTAATGACGATGGCAACTGTCAGTGAAGCGGGTGCCGCTACATTTACTTCACCTGATGGCAATTCCGTTGTTGCAGTGCAGGCAGAGACAGAAACAGACACAGAGCCTGTAGATGCGCAGTCTGATCCGGAGGCTTCCTCAGAAGAAGATATTTTTTCAGCCGGAGACGAGACGACAGATGTGCCATCTCAGGATCAGACAGAAGATGTATTCTCAGCAGGAAGTGATGTGACATCACAGCCGGAGGAGACACCATCAGTAACAACAGATACAACAGACAGTTCAGATGCTGTTGTTGTAAAGGCAGAAGACTGGGTAAATACAGAAAACGGATTTAAACTTCGAAAACCTGCAAAAACCCAGACTACAGTTTCAAGCACAGCATCAGAAGATGCTTCTGCATCTTATACAGACTGCGGACAGTCCGCAGAAGTTGTACAGGGAGAAACAGAGGAGTTATCTCAGGATACTGCAGAAATGGATGCTGATGGAACTGAAACACCAGATAACACAGATGCTGTTAATGTTTCTGATACTGAACCGGCTTCCACAGCAGATACAACGGATGTGACAGCTGATGAGTTTTATAGCGCTGCTGATGGAATTGTAAAGGTCAGCACTGAGTATAAAGGAGAAACTCACACAGGATATTATCTGTTTGATGAGAATGGAATCCTTGTAACCGGACAGGCTGAAGTACATCAGGATGTTACAGGTACAGCAGCTCAGGGTGAAGATAAGGATGAACCTGATATTATTAAGGAAGAGATCACACAGTCTTATTTTACAACAGCAGAGGAAGCTGTCGTTTACGCAGGCTGTGAAGGAGAATCTGTGACTCCGTACACATCTACAGTAGGTCAGCAGGAGAAGAACATTTGGAAATGGACAGGAATACAGTTCCAGTATTATGATGAGAATGGCAAGCTGGTGACAGTAAGCTATCTTGAGGAGAAAGCAAAGGCTGCAGGTACATATACCGGATATTTTGAGATTAATGGAAAATATTATTGCCTTGATGCAAATGGTAAGCCAAAGACAGGTGAGATTACCATTACAGCTAATGGTGAAACAAATTTATATTACTTTGATCCGGCAAGTACAATTCCGGGAGAGATGTTCCATAATGGATGGCTTCGTTCAGACACCACGAATGGAGAGCGTTGGCTGTATTTCAAAAAGGGCGGAAATCCTGCAGATATTGGTAAGTATTATAAAAGAGGTATAGTTGCCACAGTTATTCCTGAAAAGGGAACAGGTACATATTTGCTGGATGCAAATGGATATGTCCTTAAAGCAACTATGAAGAAAGCATCAAATGGTTCCTATTATTGTACAGATAAGAATGGTGTGATCTATAAAGATAAACTTGTAAAATACGGGAACTACAGATACTATTTTGGGTCAACCGGAAAGAGAGCTACATGGACCAGGAGATGGGCAAAAGTAGGAAATCATTACTATTATTTCGGAAGTACACCGGGACGCGTAGTTGAGAAACACGGATGGCAGAAACTGGTTACTGCCAGTGGCAAATATGTTGGATGGCTGTATTTTGATGCGAATGGAAATCATTACACAGACAAATGGACTTCCACAGGATATTATTTCAGATCATCAGGAAAACTTGCCAGTGGTTTAACAGAAGTTAATGGAAAGAAATATCTGTTTGAAGTATCTTCTTCTACAGAGCATAAAGGTAAATTATATAAGAGCGCAATGGTGCGCTATAAAAAGAAATGGTATATTGCATCTTCTACAGGAAGTCTGTATAGAAGTGGATGGGAGAAATATAGTGGAAATTATTACTATTTGAAAGACTATGTTGTTCAGACGAACCAGTTTATGAAAAAGAACGGAGTAAATGGTTATCTGGACGCAAATGGTAAATACACGACAGGCTGGGTAGTTGTAAGTAATACAAAGAACCTTGTCAGATACATAGATCCAACCGGAAACGGATTTGCAACAAATAAGAGCATGAGAGTGAATGGTATCCTGTATTACTTTGATAAGAATGGATATCGTATTACAGATCTTACCAGCAGATATAGCGGTCCGTATACAGTACAGGTAGACAGAGTAAATGGAGTTATGACAGTTTTTGCTGACTCAGCAAGAACAATTCCGGTGAAAACGATTCGTGTATCTGTAGGATTAGCGAGTACACCAACTCCTACGGGTCCCTATACTTTGAGCAGAAGTGCCAGATGGCAGCCGTTAATGGGACCATCATGGGGACAGTATGGAACACATGTAGATGGAGCTGGACAGGGTGGAATCTTTGTTCATTCCGTAGCGTGTGGACAGGCAAACTCTTATAATCTTCCGGCAGGCGAATATAATAAACTTGGTTCACCGGCATCTCATGGATGTATCA
>NZ_JBWLUT010000161.1:0-4393 GCF_056504575.1 Blautia sp. CGZ-1-C1 | reverse complement strand
AAAATGCTAGACTTGTAAAAGCTGCGAACACATTTGCCGGATTATTACAGGAAGGTGCTATTAAAGAGAATATTGATACTTTGATTATGGGATTTACAGAAGCGGAAGCAGTGAAGTTATTTGCTAATACATATTTGGCTCTCAGAGTATCATATTTTAATGAGCTTGACACATATGCCGAAATGAAAGGGTTGAATACACAGCAGATCATTAACGGTGTGTGTCTTGATCAAGAATTGGATCACATTATAATAATCCGTCATTTGGTTATGGTGGATATTGCTTACCGAAAGACACAAAACAGCTTTTGGCAAATTATGCAGATGTTCCTCAGAATATGATGTCTGCAATCGTTGAGTCTAATAGAACAAGGAAAGATTTCATAGCAGATCGTGTATTACAGAAAGCTGGATATTATGCCTATGGAGATGAGAATACATATGATGCTTCTATGGAAAAAGAGGTTGTAATTGGGGTATATCGTCTTACTATGAAGTCAAATTCAGATAATTTTCGCCAATCTTCTATACAGGGAGTTATGAAGAGAATTAAGGCTAAAGGTGCATCGGTTATTATTTATGAGCCAACATTGGAAGATGGAAGCACTTTCTTTGGAAGCAAGGTTGTGAATGATCTGGATAAATTTAAAGAACAGAGCCAGGCAATTATCGCAAATAGATATGATAGTTGTTTGGATGATGTGAAAGACAAAGTATATACAAGAGATTTGTATGGCAGAGATTAAAAGATGTTTGGTAATGCATTGCAATTTATACATAAGTTGATAGTGCAGTATTGTGAATCACCGGTTTCATCTCCGATAACATGGTGTTTGGGGATTATTTGGATAATAAAATCAATACATGCTCTGTACAAAATGAAAGTAAAAACAGATGAGTTGGTTGCTGAAAAGGAAGCAAAAGAGGTTTCAGAAGCTATCAAGGATCTGGATATTCTAACTGAAAAAAGCAAGGAAGAGAATCAGGATATTAGAACTTTAATGTTTGAAAATTTAAAAGAGTTGAAAGAGTTTTATGTTATCTGTAAACAGCAAATTAGAAAATCTTTTTCAGCAGCTATGTTCTCATGCTTTGCAGGATTTATGCTTTTTGTTTTGGCAGTCATTACATTTTTATTGGGCGGAAATAATTCTGCATCATTTATGGCTGGTCTATCTGGAGCAATAGTAGAGATTGTGTCTGGTCTTTACTTTTGGATGTATAAGGAAACATCTAAACAACTTGGAAAGTACCACAAACGATTGGAGGCAACCGAAAAATATTTAATTGCTTTGCAAATTATCGAAATGTTGCCAGAAGAAAATAGAAGTGAACAATATGGAAAATTAATAGATTATATTTTGAAAATGTAGATAAACAATAGCATTTACGGGACAGTAAAAATAAAATGTGTGGAATAGTTGGTTTTACTGGGACACAGCAGGCAGCACCTATTTTATTAAATGGTCTGTCTAAATTAGAGTACCGAGGGTACGATTCTGCTGGAATCGCTGTGCGAAATGGGGAGTATCTGGCACAGGTGGTTAAAGCAAAGGGAAGATTAAGTAATCTGATTGAAAAAACAGATGAAGGAAAAGCACTAATAGGAACATGTGGAATCGGACATACACGTTGGGCAATGCGACATTGGAGCCTGACCCTATGAAGTACGTAAGCGCTTAATTTTCGTAAGTAGGTAATCATCTGTATATTGACATTTTATAAAGTAAGTAGGTAATCATCTGTATATTGACATTTTATAAAAGCCATCTGATACTGTTCCTGGCTGTCTGCCAGATTCTCTATCAGATGGCTTGGTATTATTTTTTTAGTTTAGTCCGGCAGTATTCCGGAAGATCCTCTGACCATGGAAGCAGTTTCTTTAATTCTTCCTCTTTAGGAAAAGCTCCTATTTTTCTGAGTTCATCCAATATATAGGTCAGATATGCGTATGGTTTCAGATGGTTCAGAAGTGCTGTTTCTGTAATGCTGTAAACAAGAGCACTGGCATCAGCTCCTCGTACACTTTTGGCAAACAGCCAGTTGCGGCGTCCCACTGCAAAGTTTTTCAATGCACGTTCTGCACTGTTGTTGTCTATGCTGAGATGACCATCTTCCAGATACCGTCTCAGATATACTTCCTGATTAAGTGTATACAAAATGGCATCACCAATAAGGGAAGACCTGTCTACAGAATCTTCCATCGTATGCAGCCATTCAAACATGGCATCCAGGACCGGATGGGACTGTTTCTGGCGTTCTTCATATTTTTCTTCCGGTGTTTTGTCATGGATCATCTCTTCGATCTTATAGAGAATCCCGATCCTTGACATCGCCTGATATGCAACTGTCTCTTTCAGCTGTTCTTTTGTGAAATCTTTTTTCAATGCTGTGAGGGCTGCATCAAAGCGTCGTCTTGCATGGGTAAGGCATCCGCTTACTATGATACCTTCTCCTAAACTGTGATAAGCCTGATATCCATCGCAGGTCAGATACCCATGAAACCCGTCCCTTAAAAAATTTACAGGATGATATCCCGCACGGGTCCTTTCATAATCGAAGAGTACCATCTGCGGGGAACCACTGAATTCATCCGTGAGATATACCCACATCCAGTTCTGGGTCGTCCCTTTCTGCTCCGGCTCTCCGAGTACCTGGATGCGGCTTTCGTCACAATGGATATATCTGCTTTCCAGAAGTTCTTCTTTCATCAGCTGATACAGCGGTTTCAGGTATCTGTCTGCACAGTTTATGATCCAGTTTGCCATAGTCTTTGTGGAAAGATCAAGATCATATCTGGCAAACTCTCTTTCCTGGCGTGCCAGAGGCATTCCATTTACATATTTAGCGTTCATGATACCGGCGACAAGGGAAGGCGTAGCGATACTTCCACGGATCAGGGAAGGTTCTTTTTCAGGACGTTTCATGGACCCGCATTTCGGGCAGCTGTATACATAAGTGATCTCTTCTTCAACCTCAAACTTTGCAGGTACAAAACGCAGGCGTTTTACGGTCTCTTTTGTTACTACATTGTATTTTTTTCCGCATTCCGGACAGTAACGGGCTTCCCCTTCCAGTTTATAGGTCCTAGTTTCAACGGTCTCAAAATTGGAAAGATCTTCTTCCTTCTTTCCTTTCCTCTTTTTACGTTTATATGAGGATGGCTGGATTTCTTCAAAAAGTTCTTCTGTTTCCGCATCCGCACTGATTTCTGCCTCATTGAACAGGTTCATCTGTTCATAGCCTTCGGTATACTTTTCACTGGATGCCCCAAACTGTTTTCTCTGTGCAAGGGTAAGACGGTCAGAGAGCATGGCATTTAAGAATTCGAGTTCTTTCTGTTTATCCTTTAGCAGCTGGATCTCGGTGTCTTTTTTCTTTGTCTGCTCCTGCACGATCTTCATCAATGAGATCAGATCTTCCCGGCTCATGTTGTTCAGCTGTTTATCTGTAAAGATCGGTTCCATATCCTGTCCTCCCTGCTTTAGCGTTATTAAAAGTATATCATGGTTCCAGCTGTTTTCCTATAAAAAACTGCGTTTCCAGATATAGGAAATACGCTGAGAAATGCCATGTTTTTCATGATTTTTACGGGATTGACAGCTCAGATGTCTTATGCTTACAGGATGATCTTTGGATGGTGTTCCTCAAATGCACCCCTGGGATTTAAGGAGAGCCCGTCACACAGCCAGTGGATCTCTTTCAGAGTCACCTGACGGAGTTCATCCGGAGTATCCGGCCAGTGGAAGGCATTACGGTCGAGCCGTTTCATCAGGATCCAGAATCCGGATCCGTCCCATTGAAGGATCTTTATAGAAGTACGCCGACGGTTGCAGAACGCAAACATGCAGCGTGAGTATGGGTCGAGGTGAAATTTTAATTTGATGATGGCGGCCAGACCATTGTAACTTTTTCTCAGATCAGTGACTCCGCAGGAAAGATATACTGTTGTTCCTCCTGCCAGGTCAAGCATGGCGCTGCAGGAATCCCAGTATGGATTCCATCAGTTCCGGTCTGCAGGAATCAGATATTTCAATACGGATACTGTTTGAGATAAAAATACGCACCGGTGAAGATTCCTCAGAGAGAAGCTTTCTGGCAGCTTCCTGTTCAGAGGGAAGTCTGACAAAGACCAGATCCTGTTCAGATTCGGATGCCGGCTCTTCTTTTGCAAGTCTGCGGATCCAGTATCCCATCGTAGATAAGGGGATGCCGTTTTCTGCACACCATTGTTTACATGTTTTCCCACTGGTCTGGCATTGCTGGATACGGTCAGCCCAGAGTTTTGCTTTTTCTTCTTTATTCATAGTGTATAGAATACCTCCTGAGTTTTAAGGAGATTGTAACAGAATAAAAAATGAAAAAAAAGATACGGATGATTACCTACTTACGAA
>NZ_JBWLUT010000160.1:0-12116 GCF_056504575.1 Blautia sp. CGZ-1-C1 | reverse complement strand
ACGAACCGGATTGCGATGAGTTCCTGAAATTTGCCGCAGCAGAGGGAAAAACTGTCACAGGTAGTGCGAAAGTTGATTTCTTATGTAACAAGATGCACACAGAGAGAAAATTACAGGATCTGATACCGGAAGGTACAGAGAATGTAGTAGTGATCTCCTGTGGTCTTGGTATTCAGACAGTTGCAGATCTGGCTGGTAAGCCGGTTGTTGCAGCAAGCAATACTCTGAATTACAGAGGACATCATGGCATGGCACTTACAAAGAAGAGCTGTGACGCATGTGCACAGTGCTATCTGAATATTACCGGAGGTGTCTGTCCTATTGTCGACTGTTCTAAGAGTCTTGTCAATGGACAGTGCGGCGGAGCTAAGAATGGCAAATGTGAAGTAGATCCGAATAAAGACTGTGCATGGGAGAAGATTTATCAGAGACTGGCAAAACAGGGCCGTCTCGAGGAATTCCTTAATCAGCCGGTACAGGTTCGTGATTTCTCTAAAGTTAATTTCAAAGTGATCAACGATTATGTGAAATCAATCAGAGACGACAGACTGAATGGATATTATGGTGGTGTTCATCCGTCAGAGCGCAAGGAATTAAGCGAGCATATCGCACTTAAGAGATTCCCTGAGCCGAAGACACTCGTAATCTCCATGTCACAGCATCTGGGCGCACCGGCGAACCCGATCGTTCAGGTAGGTGACACTGTCAAAGTCGGACAGAAGATTGGTGAAGCTGCCGGATTTATCAGTGCTCCGGTACATTCCAGCGTAAGCGGAACCGTAGTTGCTGTTGAGCCTCGTATGCATGGCACAAGAGGCAGTGAAGTGATGGCTGTTGTTATTGAATCGGATGGAAAAGATACTCTGCACGAATCCGTACAGCCACATGGTGATCTCGACAGCCTGACTCCGGATGAGATTATCGACATCATCCGTGAAGCAGGAATCGTTGGTATGGGTGGCGCAGGTTTCCCGACATGTGTCAAACTGAAACCGGCGAAACCGGTTGATACCATTCTCCTCAACGGATGTGAGTGTGAGCCGCTTCTTACAGCTGACCACAGAGTTCTCCTTGAGTTTGCAGATGACATCATCTTTGGTCTGAAAGCAATCCTTAAGACAACAGGTGCCGAGAAGGGTATCATCGTTATCGAGGATAACAAGCCGGATGCCATCGAATTAATGCAGGAAAAAGTTGCTAATATCGGAAATATGGAAGTATTTGTTGCAAGAACCAAATACCCGCAGGGCGCTGAGAAAACTCTCATCAAGCGCGTTATGGGCAGAAAGGTTCCAAGCGGCGGACTCCCGGCAGATGTTGGTGTTGTAGTAGATAATATCAGTACCGTAAAAGCAATCTCCGATGCGATCCAGAAAGGTATGCCTCTGGTTGAGCGTGTTGCAACTGTAACAGGCGAGAAGATTAAGAACCCGGGCAACTTTATCATCAAGATCGGTACCAGCGTAAAAGAGCTGATCGATTACTGTGGTGGATTTACAGATGATGATGTACTTGTTAAGATGGGTGGACCTATGATGGGATTCCCTCTGAGTACTCTGGAAGTTCCTATGATGAAGGGCTCCAACGGTATTATCGCGATCGATACAGACGAGACGAAAGAGCAGCCATGTATCAAGTGTGGACGTTGTGTGGATGTATGTCCGATGGAACTTTCTCCACTGTATTTCGTGAAATATGCGAAGGAAGAGAACTGGCAGGCTATGAAAGACATGAGCGTTATGGATTGTGTTGAGTGCAGATGCTGTCAGTATATCTGTTCTTCCAAGATTCCGATCATTAACAGTATCAAAGCCGGAAAAAATGCAGTAAGGGGGATGAAGTAATATGTTAATAACCCAGTTAAAAGCAAAAGAAACTATCACATCACTGACAGCTGGAAAGAAAGTTTTCATCATTAACTGCCATGGATGTAAAGAAGTTCGTTTTCCGGAAAAAGAAGCTGTCGAACTTCAGAAGGAGCTCTCCGCTGAAGGAAATGTGACAGGAATTATGACAACGGATTATATCTGTAATCCGGAAAATATGCAGTTACGTCTTAAGAAACATATGGATAAGATCAAAGAGTCTGATCTTGTTTTAGTATTCTCCTGTGGTGTTGGTGTACAGACCATTTCAGAATATCTGGATGACAAGAAAGTATGCGCAGCCTGCGATACATATCCGGTACCTGGTTTCCAGGGCGTGACACCGTTAGAGTATAAATGTGATCAGTGTGGTGAGTGTTATCTGAACCTTACCGGCGGAATCTGCCCGATCACAGCATGTTCCAAGAGTCTTGTAAACGGCCAGTGCGGCGGTTCCAAGAATGGCAAATGCGAAGTGGACAGCGATATGGAATGTGGATGGGAGCGCATCTACAGACGTCTGAAAGAGATCGGACGCCTTGATCTGCTGAAATGCCCGACACAGATTCATAATTTCGCAACAGATGATGATGTGAAATAATATAGAAGCATAAGTTACGATACTGTTCACTTAGAATTGCAGCGCGGATTTATATATAGGGCATAAGGCCGGAATATTTGAGCATTGTATGAGTATTGCAGATATGCTTTGTAGTTATGTTTTGTGGAATGTATATAAATGGAGTGGACAGTATTCAAGATTAATTATATTGATTGGAGTAATGTACAATGAAAATGAAAGAATTATTCGATCGTGGTGAATTTGTAGTTTCTGCAGAGGTGGGACCGCCAAAAGGAATCCATGTGGATGAGCTGGTAGAAGAAGCCAAAACTTATCTAAAAGATGTTCATGCAGTTAACGTAACAGATAACCAGTCTTCTGTTATGCGTCTTGGATCTTCTTGCTATGTGTAAGGTTCTTAAGGATGCCGGTATGGATCCGATTTTCCAGCTTGCATGCCGTGACAGAAACCGTATCGCTCTGGAATCTGACCTTTTAAGTGCAGCAATGCTTGGTATTGAGAATATTCTTTGTCTGACAGGCGACCATACAAAGATGGGTGATCACCCACAGGCAAAACCGGTATTTGACCTTGATTCCGTATCCCTTCTTCACACAGTGAAGCTTCTGGAATCCGGTGTAGACCTTGGCGGAAATGAACTGGTTGGTGAGCCGCCTAAATTCTCCAAAGGTGCTGTTGTATCTCCATGCAGCGACTCCGTTGATGCACAGCTTGCAAAGATGGAAAGAAAAGTTGCAGCAGGTGCAGATTACTTCCAGACACAGGCTGTATTTGAGCCGGAGAAATTCATCAAATTCATGGAGAAAGCAAAACAGTTCGGAAAACCGGTACAGGTTGGCATCATCATTCCGAAATCCGCTGGAATGGCTAAATTCATGAACAACAACGTTGCCGGTATCCACGTTCCGGATGAGATGATCGAGGAACTCAAAGCCGACAAAGAAAAGACAAAAGCAGGTATCACAGGTGTTGAGATCGCCGCACGTATCATCAAAGAGTGCAAGCCATATTGTCAGGGTGTACATATCATGGCACTTGGCTGGGAATCCAAGATCCCGGATCTGCTGAAACTGGCTGAGATCTGATTTTTACGAGGAAATTAGCCGAATCTGTTATCTGGTATAGGACCAGATAGCGAAAGCGGATTACAAATATCCGCCAGACATTGAGATTATAAGGTAATTGAACTGAGATATATCATAAAAAGTACATGAGGAGCTGCCCTGTTCACATATGAAAATGTATGTGGACGGGCAGCTTTTTGTATTATATCTTTATTGTTCACTTTGTTTGCAGCAAGACACTTTGTAATGTAAAAATATGAATCTCTTTGTGCAAAACCTAAGGAGTATTGTATATCACGGAATCGTGAGAACAGTAATTTTTAGGTTACTGTTCACACTCCACTATTCCGCGAGGTGTTTTGGCATGAATATGCCAAAATCCCGAGACATACCGCGCGAATTTATGCGATTAGCATAAATTCTGTGCATCGCGAAGCGTGTTGCTGTGAACGGAGTGAACAGTAACATTTTTAGCATTTTGATGATTGACAAATTTATTCTTCAAGTTTATAATAGGCGGCAGAAAAGATAAGAAAGACCAACACGCTGAAGAGAAGAGTACGCTGAGAAACGTTACAGAGAGAAATGCATTTTGGTGCAAGCATTTTATCGCGAACCAGCCGAAGACCACCTCTGAGTGACTTTAATACAGTCCGGTGATTCCGTTACCATCAAATGAAGTGGTTCTGATAAGACAGAACAATCGGGGTGGAACCGCGAGTATATGATATCTCGTCCCCTACAGTATTTAACCGTACTGTAGGGGACTTTTTTTATTTCTTTCTTTTGCCCCTTTGCAGTACAAAAGCACCGGCAGAAATTTTTTAAGAAATTCTGCTATATATTTTGGATTGGCATGCTGTACTATAAGTCAGTGTGCATCTGAAAAATATAAAAACAAATTATAAAAAGGAGATAATGACCATGATCGTAACATTAAAAGACGGCTCAAAAAAAGAATACGCCGAAGCTAAATCAGTAATCGACATCGCTTACGACATCAGCGAGGGACTTGCACGTGCAGCCTGTGCAGGAGAAGTAAACGGAGAAGTTGTTGACTTAAGAACAGTTCTTGACAGTGACTGCGAATTAAACATCCTCACAGCCAAAGATGAGAAGGGACTTGCAGTTCTTCGTCATACAGCATCCCACGTACTTGCTCAGGCAGTACAGACCTTATATCCGGATGCAAAGGTTGCTATCGGACCTTCTATCGATACAGGATTCTACTATGATTTCGACTGTCCTCCATTTTCCCGTGATGACCTGGATGCAATCGAAAAAGAAATGAAGAAGATTATCAAAAAAGGCGCAAAAATCGAGCGTTTCACAAAATCAAGAGAAGACGCCATTGCATACTTCAAAGAGAAAAACGAGCCATATAAAGTAGAACTTGTGGAAGACCTTCCAGATGGAGCAGAAATCTCCTTCTATTCTCAGGGAGACTGGACAGATCTCTGTGCAGGACCTCACCTTATGAGCGTAAAAGGCGTGAAAGCATTCAAGCTTCTCTCCTCTTCCAGCGCTTACTGGAGAGGCAGCGAAAAGAACGCAATGCTGACACGTATCTACGGAACAGCTTATGCTTCCAAAGATGAACTGAAAGAGCATCTTGAGCAGATGGAAGAAGCAAAGAGACGTGACCACAACAAACTTGGCCGTGAGATGAAAATCTTTACAACTGTAGATGTAATCGGACAGGGACTTCCGCTTATCATGCCAAACGGTGTCATCATCATGCAGGAACTTCAGCGTTGGATTGAAGACGAAGAGACAAAACGTGGCTATGTAAGAACCAAAACTCCATTAATGGCTAAGAGTGATCTTTACAAGATTTCCGGTCACTGGGATCATTACAAAGACGGTATGTTCGTCCTCGGAGATGAAGAAACAGATAAAGAAGTATTTGCACTTCGTCCAATGACATGCCCATTCCAGTACTATGTATACAAAGCTGAACAGCACAGCTACCGTGACCTGCCACTTCGTTACGGTGAAACATCTACTCTGTTCCGTAACGAGGATTCCGGCGAAATGCATGGTCTGACACGTGTACGTCAGTTTACGATTTCTGAAGGACATCTGATTGTAAGACCAGACCAGATGGTGAAAGAGTTCAAAGACTGTATTGCACTTGCTCAGTACTGTCTGCAGGTTCTCGGCGTAGAAGAAGATGTAACTTACCATCTTTCCAAATGGGATCCGAATAACAGAGAAAAATATATTGGTGAACCGGAAGTATGGGAAGAGACAGAAGGCCATATCCGCCAGATGCTTGAAGAGCTGAATATTCCATTTACAGAGGATGTCGGAGAAGCTGCATTCTACGGACCTAAGGTTGATATCAACGCCAAGAACGTATACGGAAAAGAAGACACAATGATCACAATCCAGTGGGATGCTCTTCTTGCTGAACAGTTCGATATGTACTATATCGACGAAAACGGCGAAAAACAGCGTCCATACATCATCCATCGTACATCCATGGGATGTTATGAGAGAACACTGGCATGGCTGATTGAGAAATATGCAGGTATGTTCCCAACATGGCTTTGCCCGGAACAGGTTCGTGTCGTTCCGATTTCCGAGAAATTCCACGACTATGCTGCCAAAGTTGAAGCACAGTTAAAAGAAAACGGAATCCGCTGCTCCGTTGACCAGCGTTCCGAAAAGATGGGCTACAAGATCCGTGAAGCACGTCTTGCAAGAGTTCCATATATGCTCATCGTTGGTGCTAAAGAGGAAGAAGAAGGCAAAGTTTCTGTAAGAAGCCGTTACCTTGGCGATGAAGGAACGAAAGAACTTGACGACTTCCTTGCAGCAATCAAAGAAGAAATCAAGAATAAGACTATTCGTAAGATTGAAGTTCAGGAAGAGAATAAATAATTTGTATCTACAAGCATTGTATTGTTACGAAGAGGAAAGCAGGGACTAAAAACAGCCCCTGCTTTTTCTTGTTATTGTTAATTTCAAGTATCGGGGCATACTCATTAGATGGTTAAAATGCCAGCGTAAACGTGACGTTATTGAGCGTGAATATGCTTAAAAGACAAGATATTCGGTACGGCTTTACATCAAATATAATTGACAAATAGTTTGAGGATGCTTACAATAGCAGATAAGTGGTCTCTGCCGGATTGCAGTAGTGAATAAACAGAAGTTGACTTAATGAGAGCAGAGTGAATCAAGCAGGAAAGGAATTAGACAAATGAGCAATTGGGAAGCAAACGTCCGTAAAGTAATACCATATACACCAGGTGAGCAGCCAACCCAACCGGATATGATCAAATTAAATACAAATGAGAACCCATATCCTCCGGCACCTGGAGTGGAGAAAGTACTTAAAGGTATGGATACCGATACCATGAGACTTTATCCGGATCCGGCAGCGGGAGATCTGGTACATGCGATCGCACAGAATTATCATTTAAAAGATGAGCAGGTTTTTGTGGGAGTAGGCTCTGATGATGTTCTTGCCATGAGTTTTCTGACATTCTTTAACTCAGAGAAGCCGGTTCTTTTTCCTGATATTACCTATTCTTTCTATGACGTATGGGCAGATCTGTTCCGTATTCCATATGAAAGACCGGCTCTGGATGAGAACTTTCATATAAAGAAGGAAGACTATTTCAAAGAAAACGGCGGAATCGTTTTCCCGAACCCAAATGCACCGACGGGTGTGGAAATGCCATTAGAGGATGTGGAAGATATCATCCGTCATAATCCGGATATCATTGTTATTGTGGATGAGGCATATGTGGATTTCGGCGGTCAGTCAGCACTTCCATTGATTGAGAAGTACGACAACCTTCTGGTTGTGCAGACATTCTCCAAATCACGTTCCATGGCAGGCATGAGAATCGGCTTTGCATGCGGAAATGAGAAACTGATCAAATTCCTGAACGATGTGAAGTATTCTTTCAATTCCTACACGATGGACCGTACAGCACTTGCAACGGGTGTGGCAGCAGTGGAGGACAAGGAATACTTTGAGGAAACATGTAATAAAATCATAGAGACGAGAGAATGGACAAAGAAAGAATTAAAGGCGCTGGGATTCTCCTTCCAGGATTCTAAGTCTAACTTTATCTTTGCCACTCATGCAACCTGTCCGGCAGCGGAGCTTTTCGAAGCACTGAGAGAGCAGCATATTTATGTCCGCTATTTCCCGAAGGAAAGAATTGATAACTTCCTTCGTATCACGATTGGAACAAAGGAAGAAATGCAGAAGTTTATTGATTTTCTGAAGGATTATCTGAAATAAAATTTAGGAGGTTTTAATGGAAACACTGGTACATTGGTTCTCGCAGAATCTGTCACAATATATTTCGCCGGAGGGAGCGGTTTTTCTTATTTCCATGATTCCGCTTCTGGAACTCAGAGGAGGGCTTTTGGCAGCGTCTCTTCTGAAGATTTCTGCGGCAAAGGCGATTCCATTATGTATTGTGGGAAATATCATTCCGATTCCGTTTATCTTGTTATTTATCAAGCAGATTTTCAAAGTGCTGAAAAAGACAAAGATTTTCAGAGGATTGATCATAAAATTGGAAGACCGTGCGATGAGAAAAAGTGATCAGGTGAAGAAATACGAATTCTGGGGCCTGATGCTGTTTGTGGGAATCCCTCTTCCGGGAACAGGAGCATGGACCGGATCACTGATCGCGTCACTTCTGGAGATTGATATTAAGAAATCATCTCTGGCGATTCTTTGTGGAATCATTATGGCAACGGTGATTATGTATATCGTTTCTTACGGCTTGGTGGGAAATCTGGTACATTAACCGAATCAGGCAAGTCCGTCGCTAAGCCCTTTCTGATAAACTGCAAAGCAGCTATTCGATATAGAGTCACGTAGCGGATGATTTTATCTGCCTGATTAAAAAAGTAGTTCAACTGTTTAGTTTAACAGAAGAACTACTTTTTGTTTTTTTACAGTAATTTACGTTTCAGCATATCCGCATTGGAAGCAAATTTCAATGCGGTTTCTTTTGTTATTTTTTTCTGTTTGTAAAGTTCCAGAAGGCTCTGATCCATGGAGCGCATATGCTCATGCGCTGAGGAGGCGATAACCCCATCAATCTGATGTACTTTGTTATCGCGGATCATATTTCTGATCGCCGGATTGAGGCGCATAACCTCGAAGACAGGAATCGTATGTCCATTCACATCCGGGACAAGCTGCTGGGAAATAACAGCCTGCAGTACCATGGACAGCTGGATGGAAATCTGTCTCTGCTGGGCTGGTTCGAATACATCTACGATACGACCGATCGTGTTTGCTGCTCCGGTGGTGTGAAGACTGGAGAGAACGAGATGTCCTGTCTCGGCAGCAGTCATGGCAGTCTGAATCGTCTCGTAATCACGCATTTCACCAAGGAGAATCACATCCGGGCTCTGGCGCAGGGTAGCACGCAGGGAAACCAGATAACTCTCCGTATCGGTGCATATTTCTCGCTGGCTGACGATGCATTTGTCATGCCGGTGCAGGTACTCAAGCGGATCTTCCAACGTAATGATATGTCCTTCACGAGAGTGATGCCTCCTGTTAACGTGTAAACTGAACGCTGTAATTATCATCGTCCCCTATGTATTGCTGAATAGTTTCTTCATCCTGACTGTTGGAATCGAAAGTCGGATCCATGCGCGACCAGGAGTCACCGCTGAATTCAACAGCTTTATCAACCCATCCTTTGGAGCGGATATAGACATTGATCCAGGCATGCTTAACGGTGCCGGCATATCCAATCTGTAGTTTGCAGGGAATGTCACGTGCTCTGAGCATGGCTGTGGTCAGGGCAGCATAGTCAAAACAGATTCCTTTTTTGGATTTCAGGGTTGCATCCACATCGGGCAGGTAACCGGCTTCGACATTGTCGGCCAGATCATAATCGTAGGTAAGATTCCGGACTACGTAGTTGTAAATGGCTGTGAGGGCATCCACATCGGAAGTATCCTCAGAGACAATGGAGAGAGCCAGTTTGCTGGACTCGGAATCCGTAGTGAAATTTACGTATTGATTCGGATAAAGGAATGGAAGAAATTCATTCTTCAGGCTGACTTCCAGTGTATCTGCGAAGAGAGCGGCGTACTGGGAACCGTCAATCTGCTGATAACAGCATACCTGGTAAGTGCCGCTTCTGGCGGAAAATCGAAACAGGAACTTTTTTGACGTTAAAATTGTCTTGCCAGGAAATACGTTTTGGAATAATATAGTATTGTCAGAATCGTAGAAGATGTGCTAAGATAAATGTGAATATTGTGGCTTTGGACGCTGCCATAATCTGGTTACTGTGCACAGAGTGAACAGTAACATAATCTGATATTCATGTCGTTTCGGACAGATTATCCCATTAACTGTTATAGAAAAAGAATGTAGAACAACATCCATAAGAAACACTATTAAGAAAAATTTCGAAGAAACATTAATAAGTAACATTGTTAAGAAAGATCATTAAGATACATAAGAATTTGAAAAAACCAATCAAAATAATTGTGACTATTAATTTTTGGATAAAAAGGCAGAGGATTATTTTATGAGAGAAAAGTATGAATCATTATCACTGGCAACTTTAAAAGAATTGGCAAAGGCCAGAGGGTTAAAAGGGGTTTCTGCATTAAGAAAACCAGAGTTGATCGAGAGAATGCTTCACGAAGATGAACTGGAGAATGCTTCAAAATCACAGGAAACAATGCAGGAAAAGCCGCAGCAAGAAAATATTTCCGACAGTGCGGGCGTAAATGAAGAACCACAGCAGTATGCCAGACCGCAGCAGTACATCAGACCACAGCCGTATATCAGACAGCAAGAGCGCCAGCCGGAGCGCATGCAGGATAGAAATCAGGAACGCCAGGATCGTCAGCCGGAACGTGCACAGGACAGAAATCAGGAGCGTCAGGAACGCCAGTTTGAGCGTGTACAGGACAGAAATCAGGAGCGCATGCAGGAAAGACCGCAGTATCATGCTCCATCAGAGACAGCGCAGCTTGACAGCGGAGAACGCGCAGATGGAATCCTGGAGGTACTTCCGGACGGATATGGGTTTATCCGCTGTGAGAATTATATGCCGGGAGAAAATGATATTTATGTATCACCTTCCCAGATCCGCAGATTTAACCTGAAAACAGGAGACATTATCAAAGGAAATATCCGTATTAAGACACAGGGTGAGAAGTTCAGCGCCCTTTTATATGTCACTTCCATCAATGGATTCCATCCAAGTGAAGGTCAGAAACGATATAATTTCGAGGACATGACGCCGATTTTTCCAAACGAGAGACTTAAAATGGAAAGACCGGGTGGAACAGTTGCGATGAGAATCGTGGATCTGATCAGCCCTATCGGTAAAGGCCAGAGAGGTATGATCGTATCTCCTCCGAAAGCAGGTAAGACAACTCTTTTAAAAGACGTTGCCAAATCGATTCTGCGAAATAATCCGGACATGCACCTGATCATTCTTCTGATCGATGAACGTCCTGAAGAGGTTACGGATATCAAAGAGGCGATTCGTGGTGATAATGTAGAAGTTATTTATTCTACATTTGATGAACTGCCAGAACATCACAAACGTGTATCTGAGATGGTTGTAGAGCGTGCGCGCCGTCTGGTAGAGCACAAAAAGGATGTTACGATCCTGCTTGACTCTATCACAAGACTTGCAAGAGCATACAACCTGATCATCCCGCCAAGCGGAAGAACCCTTTCAGGTGGTCTTGACCCGGCGGCACTTCATATGCCTAAGAGATTTTTTGGCGCTGCGAGAAATATGAGAGAGGGCGGAAGTCTTACGATTCTTGCGACAGCTCTGGTAGATACAGGAAGTAAGATGGATGATGTAATCTATGAAGAATTCAAGGGAACCGGTAATATGGAACTCGTTCTCGACCGTAAATTACAGGAAAAACGAGTATTCCCGGCTATTGACATTCAGAAATCCGGTACGAGAAGGGAAGACTTGCTTCTGTCCAGAGAAGAGCAGGAAGCCGTATACATTATGAGAAAAGCTCTCAACGGTATGAAGTCTGAAGATGCAGTCGAGCAGATTCTGAATATGTTTGCACGCACCAAAAATAATGAAGAGTTTGTACAGACAGTCAAGAAGCAGAAATTTATTTAGAAAGCGGATGATTTTATCCGATTGACCAGTTTCGTGCAAAAACACTTCGCGGGATATTATCAGTGAACAGTAACTACAAAATTTCTAAAAAATATATTAAATAAATTTTAAAATATCTTGCATTCTACAGGACAATATGTTATACTCATAAAGCTGTTTAATAGTAAATTCGTCAAATGAATACGAATAGAAAATAGAATCTTTACAGAGAGGTGAAAATCATGAGAGAAGGAATCCATCCTAATTATTATCAGGCAACTGTAACCTGCAACTGTGGAAACACATTCGTAACAGGATCTACAAAACAGGACATCCACGTAGAAATCTGCTCTAAATGTCATCCATTCTATACAGGTCAGCAGAAAGCAGCTCAGGCTCGTGGACGTATCGATAAGTTCAATAAGAAATACGGCCTGAACAAATAATCAGAATATAGTAGAAATTGAGAAGGTTGAGGTTGGGAAATCTCAACCTTTCTTGTTTTCTGGA